>JAYTAK010001161.1:0-2708 GCA_043737515.1 Candidatus Kuenenia sp.
TGCTCATCACAACGGAGTGTGATGGCTACTTTGTTTTGCCGTGACGAGCCAGGAACAGGGCCACACCACTCAAGATCCCGCGATGATTGTCTTTCAGTCCTTTGCGACTCTTATGATCGTGAAACCATGTTTCGGTAGATGAATATCGATTGACATGTGCTCATCACGACGGAGCGTGATGGCTACTTTGCTCCGCTGTGACGAGTGAACAACGCGGCGCGATGTCGGCAAATCCTGAATCGCTGTTTTGAGCGACTCGGGATTTCGACACGATGGTCACGGCTCCGTGTGCATTGTAAAATCTGCAGACAGATCGGACCAACACAACAGGACCTTCCAATGCCCGACCGATTTCCGCGAGCTTCCTGCTACAATCCAGAGTGGGTCATTGCCGGTGTCAGTGGCGGGGCCCATCCGCTGTGGATCACGGAATGGCTTGCCGAGGCGCTGGACCTACGGCCTGGGATGCGTGTGCTGGACCTCGGTTGCGGGCGGGCTTTGTCTTCAATCTTTCTCCATCGTGAATTCGGCGTCGAGGTTTGGGCGACGGACCTGTGGTTCAGTGCCTCCGAGAATCTGCAACGGATCAAAGATGCCGATGCAAAAGATGGCGTCTTCCCGATCCACGCAGATGCCAGATCGTTGCCATTTGCCGCTGAATTTTTTGACGCCATTGTGTCCATCGATGCGTATTTTTATTTCGGGACCGACGACCTGTATCTGAACACGCTTGCTCGGTTTCTGAAGCCCGGTGGTCAACTCGGGATTGCCGGAGCCGGGCTGATCCACGAGTTCGACGGTCAGGTTCCCGACCACCTTGCTGCATGGTGGACTCCGGATCTGTGGTGCCTTCATTCAGCGGAGTGGTGGCAGAGACATTGGAAACGCACGGGGATCGTGGACATCCTCCAGGCCGACGCAATGGACGACGGTTGGAAATTCTGGCTCGAGTGGCTGAAGCTCGTGGCTCCTGAGAACCAGTTGGAAATTGATTCGATTTCCGAGGACTCTGGCAAACACATGGGATACGTACGAGTCGTAGCCAAACGACATGCTGACGTGAATCTGTCGGAACCCATTACGTCCGTCCCCACACAATACACGAAGCAACCGCTGCGACGATGAAGTAAATCAGACAGCACGCCGATCATTCAGGGTCCTGTTGCTCGTCTTTCTGATCCGGCAGTTCGATCCAAAACAGATCGTAAACATGCTGGCGAGCCCAGTCGAATTGCGAATATCCTGATTGCAAGCCCAATTGGAATATTCAACGCTGAGCGGCATAGCTCGATCGTGATGTTTCGACAACGCATACTCGAACGCTCCGACTGTCACGAACACCGTCCTTTCCGGCCGAAAGGACTTACATTAACAATCTTCCGCGACGGCACCCCTGCGAGCGAGATGCGCGGGCTTCCCTGTACTGCATGATCGGTCATTGGTGGATGAATCCGCGTTCCGCTGTCATAATGAATCGGGCCTTTATTCACCGATCGAGTCGGCTGTCAGGGACTTTATCCATGCTGCATCGCAGACGATTTCTGGCATTGGGGCTCGCTGGCGGAACGCTTGCGAGGTTTGCGATCTCGTCAACAGAGGTCGGTGCGAGTCCATTGGCAACCGCTGCGCCGGGCGAAAGTGTGTTTGATTACATCCAGCGCGTGCGTGGCCAGTGGGATGACACGCTGTACAGACAGTTGTTGGGGGCTGCGAACGAATTCAAGGAAGGTGATGCCATCATTGGCGTTGCGGCCGTCGATGACGCGGCTCGTCGGCAGGCACGCGCTCTGCTCGCTTCCACGCGGGTGCACGAAATCGATCAGCATCCGCCTTTTCGCGACGAATTATTCCAACTGCTCACATCGTCCCTCAACCGCGAAATTCAGCAACAGCTCGGCGACATGACGCTCGGGACGCTAAAAACGTTGCTGCTGGAAAGAAGCGAATCCGAAATTCACGCAATTCGAGATGGACTCTCCAGCGACGTCGTCGCGTGTGTTGTTCGGCTCATGAGCAACATCGAACTCATTCAGATTGGTGCGAAGGTCTTTAACCCACTGCCTGATTCAAAGATTGGCGCTCGTGGCTACATGGGAGCCCGGGTTCAACCCAACTCCCCGACTGACAACGTTGATGATATCCGCTGGCAGGTCTTCGATGCTTTTGCATACGCTGTCGGCGATGTGCTGGTCGGGACCAATCCGGTATCAAGCACTCCGGAATCCGTGGCGGCCGTTGAAGAAACTCTCAGGGATGTGCTGGTCACATTCGGGATCGAAAATATCCTGCCTCACTGCGTGCTCGCACATATCGATGTACAGGCCGCGGTGGAAAGCGCGCACCCCGGTCTGACAGCACTGTGGTTTCAAAGCATCGCAGGAAATGACGCCGCCAATGCCACGTTTGATATCTCCATCGACAGGATGACGGAACATGCAAAGTCGCGAAACGGACGCTTTGGTCTGTATTTTGAAACAGGTCAGGGAGCCGACTCAACCAATGGCCATGGTCATGGCGTTGATATGGTCATTCACGAATCACGCAAGTACGGCTTTGCCAGAGCTCTCACTCAGACGATTGCCGCGACACTTGCGAGTCGTGGCAGAAACGAACATCCCTGGGTCCACCTGAACGACGTTGCCGGCTTTATCGGCCCTGAAGTGTTTCGATCACGCGAACAACTCGTGCGGTGTTGTCTGGAAGACATC
>JAYTAK010001162.1:0-6196 GCA_043737515.1 Candidatus Kuenenia sp.
CAGTTCCGCGTAGACGAGCGGCAGCAATTGTTCGGCAGCGAGTGCGTCGCCATTTTCCATCGCGGTCAGGAGTATGGTGACGTCGCTCATGGCAACCTAGCGCGGCGAAGCCGCAAATCCGAAATCCGAAATCCGAACAACGGTCGAAAAGATCCGCGCAAAATGCGCAGTGGTTGAAAAGAAAGAATCGGAGTTCCGTGTCATGGGTTAACGACAGGCAACGCCAGCAGCCTTGCAGCTTCCACCGCAAAGTACGTCAGGATGCCATCAGCGCCAGCGCGTTTGAAGCAGAGCAGACTTTCGAGCATTGCGGCGTCGCGGTTCAGCCAGCCGTTGTTGGCGGCAGCGGAAATCATCGCGTATTCACCACTGACCTGATAGGCGAACGTGGGGACTCCGAACGATTGCTTGACGCGGCACACGATGTCCAGATACGGCATACCGGGTTTCACCATCACCATGTCCGCACCTTCGCTGATGTCGAGGGCGACTTCACGAATCGCTTCGTCGGTATTGGCAGGATCCATCTGGTATGTGCGTTTGTCACCAACGCCGAGATTCTTCGCAGAACCAACGGCTTCCCGAAACGGCCCGTAAAACGCCGATGCGTACTTCGCGGCATAGGCCATAATCTGCACGTTCTGATGCCCGGCTGAATCGAGGGCTTCGCGAATCGCGCGGACTCGACCATCCATCATGTCCGACGGCGCGATGATGTCGCAGCCGGCGTTGGCCTGGTTCACCGCCTGCCGACACAGGGCTTCCACGCTTTCATCGTTGACCACATAACCGCTGCGGACGAGGCCGTCCTGACCATGAGTCGTATACGGATCGAGCGCGACGTCGGCGATCAGTCCGATTGGAATCTGAGCATCCCGCACGGCGCGCATCGCCCGGCAGATCAGGTTCTCCGGATTGCAGGATTCTTCTCCGTCGGGCGTTTTCTTTTCCTGCGGCGTGACTGGAAAAATGGCGACGGCCGGAATGCCGAGTTCCGCCGCTTTGAGAACCTCGCGGACGAACACATCGATCGAATACCGCGTCACGCCGGGCATTGAGGCGACCGGTATTTCCTGGCTCGCGCCTTCGACAACAAACACCGGCCAGATCAAATCGTTGACCGTAAGTACGTTTTCGCAAACCAGTCTGCGTGACCACGGAGTGCGACGATTCCGACGAAGACGGGTGAACGGAAAATGTGGAGAAGAATCGTCAGTCATGCCGTTAGTTGGACCCGCTCATAAACTTGTTGACGAACAAGTCGATGTACATCACGAACATGAATAAGGAGATAATGAACAGCAATCCCACGGCATGGGCATAGCCGATGACACGCGGGCTTGGTTTGCGACGCGTGATGCCTTCCCAAATCAGAAACACCATGTGACCGCCGTCCAGTACCGGAATCGGCAGGAAATTCAGGATCGCCAGATTGATACTCAGGAAGCCAAGAAACAGCAACAGGTCAGTCATTCCCTGACTGGCCACGCGATAACCAATGGACAGAATTCCAACGGGGCCGCTGAAAGAATCCGCAGGCAGATCACCGCGAAACAACGATCGCAGCGTCATGTAAATGCTGATGCCAGTTTGCCGCGTCTTGCGCAGCCCCAGCGACGTTGCTTCGCCGAAGGATTCGCCCTTCTGCAATTCAGCGGCAGGCTCCCAACCCGCGATACCGCGTGTCCAGGTATACCAGTCCGGAACTTTTTCGATGCTCTTCAGCAATGCTGCCGTCTCTGATTTGCCATCGTCGAAGTAGATCCTGATCTGACTGTCGGGTGAATACTGAATCGCGTTGAATGCCCAGGCCCAGTTAATATCTTCTTTGGTGCCTGGCTGTTTTTCTTTCAGTTCATTCAGCTTGAGTTGCGGTGGCGTCTTGGTACTCGCAGGAGCTGTGGCGTCCGCTGCTTTTTCAGCTTCAACAAGCTCGATCCTGGTGATCTTCTGCCCCTTCGCAAAGAGTCCGGACTTCTCAGCTTCAGACCCCGGCACGACTTTGGCGATAATCGGGAAGATCTGATACGCCGCACCGATCGCTGGAATTGACAATGGACTGGTCTGGAACAGGGGTGTTTCGATCCAGCCTGGATCGTCAGTCGGAGTCATCTCAAGTTCATGCTCTTCGGGGGCCGCCGCCGCCTGACGGCTGACTTTGATACGGACGACTTTGCCTGCATGCTCGTAGAAATACGTCGGCAGACGGACGGGATCGTAATCACTGCCCATCGCAATGTCATCCACGGACAGAATGATGTCCCCGACCTTCAGGCCGGCTTTGTCTGCAATTGAACCCGTGCGAATCGCCCGGATCGGACCCATCGCCATCCACAGGCCGATGGATCGCACATTGTCGGGAGGAATGGTGATTCTGACTTCCGTCGTTTTATCAGGCACCGACTTGTCGTCACTTTTCGTCGTTCTTTCAAACGTATAGACCAGATCCTCTGACGCAAACTTTGCGGTCAGACGATTTCGATCGACGAAGGTCTTAACAGGTTCTGATTGCAATGCGATGAGGCGGTCACCGGGCCGAAATGGCGTCGCAGGGATTGTCGGCTTGTCGGATTTCTCAGCGGCCTCAGTACCCTTCTGTGCGACGGGAGCCACAGTCACAGGCTCGTCTGCATCGCCGCCCACAAGTTTTGCCCGCTGTGCCGGAAACCCAGCCATCGCGATATCGTCAGCATTGATCAGGTCATTACTGATTGTGTTTGTCGGGGCCGATTGCAGTCCGACAGATCGTCCCGAAGCTCCGCGATCCGGCGTGAGTGTCAGATCAAACGCTGAGCCGTCCAGGTGCTTCCCCTGAAGCCGAACATCACCGGTCGAAAGCACTACCGACTGAAAGACATCGCCGAAACTGCGAATTTCTTCGCCATTGATGGATTCAATGCGATCGCCCTCTTTCATCCCGGCAACCCATGCAGGAAAACCAGGAACGACATTTCCCACAACCGGCGACGGTTCGTTGACGCCGTACCAGTAGCAGATCGTGAAGAAGAAAAAGCCGGTGATGATGTTCATGATGACACCGGCCGAAATGATCGCCATCCGTTGCGGCACGGACTTCGCAGAATACGATCGCGGGTTTTCCGCGATCTCACTGCTGGTCATCTGGTTCGGGTCCATATCGTCCTGCCCGAGCATTTTGACGTAGCCGCCAAACGGCAGTGCCGACAGCGCGTACTCGGTCTCACCCTTTTGACGACTCCACAGAATCGGACCAATGCCGATGCTGAAGCGTTCAACATGCACGTTGCACCATTTGGCGACGGCAAAGTGACCGAGTTCGTGAAAGAAGATCACGAGTCCCAGGCCGAGAGCCACAGACAGTACGTTCAGGAATTTTGTGAACAGGCCGCCAAAATCAATCGCGGCGACTAATTGAAATGCTAGGTCTTCCACCGAGCTGCTTCCTCCCGAGCCAGACGATCGACTTTGAGCAGTTGCTCAAGCGAAGGCCGGGCATCGAATTCATGGTGGTTCAAAACATCGTTAACGACACAGGTGATCTGATGAAACGGGAGTTCCCGGTTTAAGAACCGGGCAACTGCCACTTCATTTGCGGCATTCAGAACGGCACCACTGGTACCGCCTTTTTCCGCCACTTCAAAGCCCAGCCTCAACGCCGGAAAGGCGTCCAGATCGGGCGGAATCAATTCAAACGTCTGCCGTTGAGTCCAGTCGGTCTTCCGTGCCGGGCTCTCCGGACGATCCGGAAACAGCAAAGCATACTGGATTGGCAGCCGCATGTCCGGTGGAGAATTCTGTGAAATCACAGATCCGTCCCGAAACTCAACCAACGAGTGAATCCATGACTGCGGATGAATGATGACACTGATTCTGTCAGCCGGAAGCCCAAACAGCCATCGAGCCTCAATGATTTCCAGCGCCTTATTCATCATTGTCGCAGAATCGATCGAGATTTTTGGCCCCATATTCCATGTCGGATGCTTCAACGCCATCTCCGGCGTGACGGATTTGAGCTGTTCACGGGTGTAGCCGCGGAACGGTCCTCCGCTGGCGGTGAGCACAATTCGCTCCAAATCCTGGCGTCGCCCCGCCTGCAGGCACTGAAAAATCGCACTGTGTTCACTGTCGACGGGAATTACAGTGGCACCCGTCTGACCGGCACGTTCCATAATCAGAGAACCTGCAACAACGAGCGATTCCTTGTTCGCCAGAGCCACCCGTTTTCCCGCATCGACCGCCGCCCACGTTGCAGGGAGTCCCGCAGCTCCGACCATCGCCGATACCACCGTGTCGATATCTGACCGCCGGATCATCGCGGCGACAGCGTCAAGCCCCTGAAACCAGGTGGTCTCAGCAATCCCTTTGCCAGCCATTGGTGGGACCGAGATATCTTCGGCACCAATCACCGCCCACGCCGGACGAAACTCGGCCACTTGCTGACAGAGTCGTTCGACACTGCGGTGCGCCACCAGTCCCGTCGCGCGCAAGCGTTCAGGATGCTGCCGAATCACGTCAAGGCAACTTGTCCCGATGGATCCCGTAGACCCGAGAATGGCTATCGACTGAGGCTGTGGCAACGTAAATGATTTCTGATCAACCGGACAAACCGCAGGCCCGCTGATCTCGACATCACCCGCAGAAAAGAGGCATTCTAAGAAGACTTGCCAAACTGAACAAGACTACCCTGATACCGCTTCGTACATCCCGACCATCGTGTTGCCGGTGTCGAAAATGTCGCCCAGAATGACGACATCGCGGCCTTTCAGATCGGAGACGCCCAGGATCGTCAAGGGGCGTCCGGCATATTCGCGGCTAAGCTCTATGCCAAGCTCCCGGACACGATCACGGATTTGAGTTGGCTGATGAGGACTTTCATGGAATGTTATCTGGTGTTTGCAGGAAAGAAGTTGCGACTTGTCATCAAGGAGCGTGGAGTGATGATGAATCATAGTGGGCGGCGGGCGGTGGTCTCAAGTCGCCGATGATAGGTTGATCACGTTGTGCATCAGGAATCTCAGTCGGCGGAGCGACTGCGCTACGTAGGCGATGTCGCTCCGCGACTCGCATGCATGTCGAAGCCCGTGCGAATGGAACGTGGCACTTGAGTTTTCGTCAGTCGCTGAATGGAAATAACCTGGTTGAAAACGGCCTCCTGGAATCATGCCGGTACCGCTGTCACTTTCAGCTCCACATGGTGATCGTCGGCGTTGAGGTAAATCCCCAGGAGTTGTTTCGAAAGGTATCGCTTCAACGTACTCTTGCCCGAACCGTTTCGGCCCGGCGAACATCCTCATCCTTGGTGGCGGATCTGTCACAGCAGGTCGATCTTTGTATCTGGAGGATAGGTCGTCGGTAGCTTGATGTTCGCGATCACCCGACGTGTGCCATCGGGAAGGAATTCGAACAGCTTTCCATCGAATGATTCGATGATCGGATCACACTTTGCAATGGCCTCGAACCCAGCAGCCTGGAAAGCGATACCAGAAGCCATCGGCAGATCGAGTTCTGGATCTTTTGTAGGGAACTGGTGATGCATGTCTTGCTCCTTTGTGTCAATGATAGCGACATCAGGAATCTGCATGAAGGGATCATCCGGAAATTGATCGCTCCAAACTCGCCGCATGAACTTCAAGCGGCCTCCGATTCCGCCAACCTGCTACGTTTGTCATACATCCTCCGTTTCGACCAACGCACGCACGTCGATTTTACCGGCGATGGCAGAGGAGATCAGGGCCGTGCGGCGAGCTTGAAGCAGGTCGATGGAGAAAATCATTGGTCGTCCTCGTCGTATGGGGGATACTGCGATGGTTTTGTTCCCAATTCGCTGTCGATTCTGGGGTAGCGCACGCCAGTGTCGGGTTCCTTCAGACGTTTGCGCGTCGGCGAGATTTTGAATACCCATTCGTCCCCCCAATCAAACAGGTAGAACAACGATTGTTTTGCTGGCAACGGAAACATGTCCTTCACTGTTTTGCTGAAGAGTAGCCCGTTCTCGTCGTCAAAATATTCTCGACTCCGGCTACGTTCTGTCCTCGATAGAAAGAAGCAGTACAGATGATCGTTGTCAAATTTGACTGCCCTTTGAATGGCACCGTGCAGTGATTCGAGGCTGGATGATTCGTCGAGTTCGATGTTCGCGGCCCAGTCGCCGTTGGAATGCAGGCCACGAACGAGTGTTACTTTCAGCGTGATGATCATACAGCCTCCGTTTCGACCA
>JAYTAK010001163.1:0-2707 GCA_043737515.1 Candidatus Kuenenia sp.
CCATATCCCTGGAAGTTCCTGTCGCGATGCTCTGCATTTGATGTTCCGGAATGCAGGTAGGCTCCTTGCTTATCACACTGCCAGATTTCAACCAGACAATTGCGGATCGGCGCTCCATCAACTCCCAGAACCCGTCCCGAAACATGTGAGATTTCGCCGACCGCAGAAGTGATACTGTCGGTGATGACCAGCAGATCATTGTCGGTGTCGAGCGGAAGTTTATCGGGATAAAACGGTCCCTCAGTCGTTCGCGGTGTCTTGCCCAATTCCGCCGCCAACAACAACGACGCGGACGGTAATGCAGCAAACATTGATGCATGCTGAAAAAAAACACGACGAGAAATCATGGCGACGCTCCTGAACAGAAAATGTGACAGGTGGCAGGCACAGGCAGGCAAAGCATAATTGATCGACACCCTGTGAACACGCGGTATTTGCTCAATATCCAGTGGTCATCACGTCCAGAATCTTTGCCAGAAGGTCTACTTCCTTGATCTCCCCCGTATAGCGGAACACAATTTTTCCGCCGGGGGCGATCAACACCGTGTGCGGCTGCGGGCCTTCCCAGTCGGGGTCGAGCGCCTGGATCAGCGCGTCCATGCTGGGTTCGGTATAGAGATAGTTATTTGACGTACGCCCTTCTTTTTCCAGTGAAGGCTTCAGACGCGCCGGGAGTGCGGCACGCTGTTTGTCCAGGAATGCAGCGACTTTGGCGCGGTCGTCGGGAAGATCGGTGCTGAGTGTGATGAGTTCAAAATCCCGCAGTCCCATGCGGCGGGAGATGCGGACCAGCGCCGGAAATTCAACGATGCACGGGGCGCAACTGGTGGACCAGACGTTGATCAGTCGGTACTTGCTGGTGTCATTCTTCACCAGCGCCGCGACGCCTTCGGAAGTGATGTCGTCGAGAGTCACTTTAGCGTGCTCCCAGTTCTCGTTGTCCTTAATGACGTCGGGGATTTTTTCACGCCACTTGGTTGAACAGCCGAACGGTTTCGTTTCTGCCACAGCGACGGGCTTGCCGTCCAGCAATGCCAGAATCGCGTCTTTCGCATCGTGCCGTTTGACAGTCGATGCGTCAGGAAATCGCGAGTCGTCCAGCCAGCCTTGATACCGCAATGATCGGCCCTGATCGAACACAAAGACGTGCGGTGTCGCGAGACAACCATAGGACTTCGCAACGGCCTGCGTCGCTCCGTCGTAGAGATACGGAAATGTAAACCCTTCGTCTTTGGCATACAGCTTCATGTGCTCAAAGCTGTCGTCGTATTTTGAATAGCCCAGTTCGTCGGGCCGAAGTCCGTCACCGGAATTCGGATTGATCGCCACGATCGCGACACTCTTGCCTTCCAGTTCCTTCAGCAGCGTGAGCAAGCGAGGATCCTGGGCATGACACACGGGGCAATGGTTTGATGTGAAATAGACAATCAGCACCTTGGCATCTTTGAAATCAGTCAGGCTCCAGTCCCGATCATCAATGCCGGGCAATTTGAAGTCTGGTGCATGATCACCGATGGCCAGTTTCTGGAATCCGGGCGGATTGTCCGCCGCGAATCCATGTGACAGAAATACCAGCAGACAGACCAACAGACTGAGAAACGTCTTCATCATGGGATCCCTGAGAAATGGATACCGGTCGCCTGACGACCGTTGGGAGCGGAGGATTTCCTGAATCACCAGCGCTATAGTGAAGCGAAGCTCAGGGAGAATTGGAAGCAACTGCGGGTTTTGGCTCAAGGTGGGTGCGGTCGTGGATTTCGGTGACAGTGCCATCGACAAGGTCCTGCAGCAGTTGAAGAAGCTGGCGCATTATCTGCGATCGGGCCGGTCTCACAGTGGCTGACCTGAAATCTGAAATTTCAAATCTCAAATTTGAAATCATTTTTCGCCTTCGGCCAGGCTTTTTTAGCTACGCTTACTTTTCAAAACATGTTGCAGATGAGTCAAGTTTTGGGTTCGATGGTGGGCCGATCGAATGCAGGATGGACATTCATATCCGTCGCCTGGCCATAAAACACGGTCGAAGCGATGGTTATTTGACCTTGACAGTCGCTCAATAATGCGACCTTGTTTGGTCAATATCTCGGACATGAATGTCCAAGCTACAGGAATCGCAGTCTTGCACCGAGTTGCCACAACCCTGCCCGTCTCTGGTTCCAGTCACTCCGTCGGCTCGCACGAGACACGGCCGCGATGCCATTTCCGTCACAACGTTACTTTGTACCGGCAAGCTGACGCATGCCGCTCCCCAATTCTCTCATTCATGACCGCGTGGAGTATAGCTTCTCAGTTGTCGCTCCGACCGGGAAAAGTCCCTCAGGGGACGAATCACGGGATGCTCTTCGAGGAAATCGAATTGCGACTGCAGCTCATTGAACCAGTTCATTTCTCAAGGTTCAAACGGCGGCGGTGCGAGGTGCGAGACTTTTCGGTCTGTTTGCTGCTACAATGAACCCCCATTACCTTGCTGGCGATCGATACCCGGCGACAGATCGGACGACAAATTGAACGACCCAAATTCCGATGATGCGACGTTCGTCCCGCAAGGGAAGCCGATCCTGCAGGATGAGACCTCGTCCCGCGAGCATCCTGAGCGCATCGGGCGCTATCGGATCGAGAGAGTGCTCGGCATGGGTGGTTTTGGGCTCGTCTATCTGGCCCACGATGAACAACTGAATCGCCGCGTCGCGATGAAAGTGCCGCACGC
>JAYTAK010001164.1:0-2704 GCA_043737515.1 Candidatus Kuenenia sp.
CTTCCCGCAATGATTCGCACACTTCTGGAAGCGATATGTCTGCGGGAATCGCGGGACAAGCTTTATGCAGTCCCTTGAGCAATCGCACTTCGGTGTCGGCGGGAGTCGCCTCAATGTAGATCGGCAGGACATGCGAAGCGAGACGCGGGATCAGGCCCGCTTTGACCAGCGACGATTTGCCGCAGCCGCTGGGACCGTACACCAATCCCACCGCGAACGTGAGGTCGGTCTCCGTTTCTTCGAGACGAGTTTTCCAGAAGCGAATACTCTCCGGCAAGCCATCACGATCTCGTGGTTCCGGTACCAGTTCCAGAAAGAAGTCGGCATCACCCGCATCGAACGACCGCAGCCCCTTGGGCACGATTTTCACCGAGGCCAGAGGCTGTGGTGCGAACGCTCGTGGCTCCGACCAGTGCCGCAAGTCGTCAATCAGGTCGAGGGCGCTGGAGTAGCGATCCGTGACCCGTTTACTGAGGCACTTCAGGCAGATGCGATCCAGTTCGGCGGGGACTTGCCGCTGCCGCTGCCGGGGTGGCGCGGGGTCGCGGTGTTTGATTTCGTCAAACAGCGCGTCGCGAGTATCGCCATGAAACGGCCGACGACCCGTGAGCAGTTCGTACAGGATGACTCCCAGGCTCCAGATGTCGCTGCGTCCGTCCAGTCGATGTGTTTCCCCGCGGACTTGTTCCGGAGACATGTAGGCCGGTGTGCCCGATCGGTCGCCCCGCCGTCGCCGTTGAATGGTCTCATGCACAGCCAGCCCAAAATCCGCGACTCGAGGTCGCAACTCCGCATCCAGCAGGATGTTGGCCGGCTTGAGATCCCGGTGGACGAAACCTTTTTGATGGGCAAACGACAATGCCTCGGCAATCGAAGTCAGCAGGCCCACCGCCTGCTCGGCTGGCAGCGCGGAATTCTGAGACTTCAGGTACTTCGCCAAATCCTGACCCTCGATGTATTCCTGGACGATGAACAGCGAGTCGCTCTCACGAACCACATCGTGGATCGTGACGATCCCGGCATGCGTCAATCCTGCGGCTGTGCGGGCTTCCTGCACAAAGATGTCCATGTCCGCTGGCGAAGAGAACCGCTCGCGGCGTGGCACTTTGAGCGCGACTTTGCGGTTGAGTTCCGGATCGTTAGCAAGGTAGACGTCGCCGAACGCACCGCGTCCCAGCCGATGCTCGATCTTGAACCGGCCCAGTCGCTCTGGTGGCTGAGGTGTTTCGTGACTGTTCGGACGAGCCGGCGGTCGCTTGTGGTCTTTTTCGGAGACATCGTCACCTACGTACGAATCTGTGGCAGCCAACTGCCCGGCGGCGAGCCTGCGTCCCTTCAGTATTGAGAAAGCCCCGTTCACGGCAAGGGCGTACTGAGGAAATCGTTGATGATATTCTTCCGCTTCGGCGGACTGCCCCGCCGCCCACCGCAGATCGACTTCCTGAGCGATCAGTTCGCGAAGCGCAGCGAGCTGCGCGTCGGCCGACATGCGAGCGGCATAATCCTCGACCCGAGGTGACTTCCCGTCGCGCCAGGCTTTCTCGAACTCGATGCACAGACGGTTGATTTCCAGCAGCACAGCCACCGGGATGGTCTCGACTAAACTTTCATCGTGCTCATTCATGGTATTAGTTCTGCTCACTTTTCAAAACATGTCATTGTGGCTCGACATTCCGCGGCGAGGATTCCCGCCTCGGAGAGTCGGGGCACATTGGGTCCGATGTCCAAAGTTTACGAATCAGGTTCAACTGACGTTCCACGCTGCGGACGCTGCATCGCAGCCGTTGAGCGATCTCCGAGTTTGTATAGCCTGCCATTTTATCGCAGGCGATCTGCCGCAGTTGCGGTTGCCCGCCGAGCGTTGCGAGACGTTGGGCAAAGTCCTCGGCCATCTGGGCCGCAAACTCTGGCGTCGGTTCCGCGCCCGCAACTTGTCCCAGCCCTGGAGACCCCGATCCCTGTGGCCCGTGCAACGCCGATTCTCCGCAGACTTCCCCGCCTCCGCGTTTCTCTGCTTGTTCCCGACGCCGGACGCCGATCGCCTTTCGTTCGGTCAGCATCACCAACAGTTGCCACAGGTCGTCGCGGTCATCGAGCTGGGCAAATCGTCCCTCGGCCACGCCCTGCAACAGAGCATGAAAGGCCGACAGGACGACATCATCTTCGTCCGACACTTTTTTCGAAGCGTTCCCCAGTTTGCGCCTCGCCAGACGCAGAAGCTGCTCAACGTAACGCTGCCAGAGTTGTTGGCCGACGACCACATCGCCAGCCTTCAGCATGCCGAGCCACTCGGTCACTGATTCAGTTGAAGACGGGCGTGATTCATCTGAGTGGTTCATGACACAGCGGGCTCGTTTGTGTATTCGTAGGGTGGGACCAGCGGAGCGCAGGCCCACCACGCCGGACAAATGGTGGGCCGGCGCTATCGCTTGTCCCACCGTACATACAGGGTTAATTGACAAACTGGCCGACTATGGTGTTTCATAATGTCAAATCTTGACATATCGGGATTGTTGCGTACAGCATGGCATCGCCCGTTTCATCTGCTGATGGATCGTCGCAACCGCCGTCGTGGTTCGACGGCACCCTGATCTGCAAACCTGTGCCACAGCGAGCACATCAGCAGCCGCAACTCGAATCGTGCCGCACCGACTTCACGGGCTTGGTAATATCGCCGAGCATTGCGGATGCGGATCTGCGCCAG
>JAYTAK010001165.1:0-6188 GCA_043737515.1 Candidatus Kuenenia sp.
AGAAACTGTGTCCCGAATCCCAGCACCGACTGCGAAGGCTTCTGCAGACCCGAGATCTGTCGATCATCGCGAAAGGTTGAGTCGCCAAGACCGCGATAAAACGCTGAGGCTTCATTGAGGAAGTTTGTCACCACAAGATCAGGGATCCCGTCGGTGTCTGCATCGCCGAGGGCAATTCCCATCGAACCCTCCGACTTTCCCAGATCGCTGACGGCAACACCCGAGGCGTAGGCCGTGTCTCGCCACAATCCGGTCGTAGTATCCAATGCGAGCAGAGAATTGGGAGTCGTATCATTGGCCACATAGAGACCTGCAGCACCGGTTCCTGCAGGATCAAAGACCAATACGCCCAGACCCTTACCATCGGCCACTGAGACCGGCAGACGACCTGAGGCGTTGACGAAACCGCCGCAACCATCATTCAGGAGCAGGGCATCTGCCTCCCCCGGGAAAAGCGTGGGAAAGCAGACTTCGGGAGTTCCATTGCTGTCACGACAAACGCGGTCGAACACATCCGGACCCGACAGGTAGCCCACCAGATACATGTCCGGCAGAGAATCCTGGTTCAGATCGCCAAGAGCACAACTTGTCAGCCAAGGCTCTGCAGAAGCGTTGGCGATCGGGCAGGGGCCCTGATTCTGGAAAGTTCCATCACCAAGATTCATCCAGATTCTTGCACATCCGACGCCTGCAACCAGAATATCAGGGAAACCGTCCTGATCGATATCGCCGATGGCCACTCCCTGTCCATAATCGGTGCCACCGAATGACGAGACCTTCGACACATCTTCGAACCTGTTGCCTCGTACGTTGCGAAAGACGACATCTCTCATATTTTCAGAAGTGCCACGCAGTTCCCAGTCGCCACCCTGAGAGAAGACGATGTCGGGATACCCGTCTCGATCCAGATCCTCAGCGCCCACACCTCCTCCGTTAAATTCATACATGCGTCGCCTGAGTATCCCGCCGTTTTCAAACCGAAAGCGCAGACCCAGCGCAACCGAGTCTTCCGAGAACGAAATCCC
Organism: Candidatus Kuenenia sp.; assembly: GCA_043737515.1. Lineage (GTDB taxonomy): Bacteria > Planctomycetota > Planctomycetia > Planctomycetales > Planctomycetaceae > SXXK01. Next base: position 1,026 of record JAYTAK010001165.1, read on the forward strand.
CGTCTGCGGTTCCTCGATGATCTCTGTCGTCGCTGACTCGTCAGTCCCGGCAACCGCGATTTTCGGGATGTCATAGTGGTTGCGTGCGAACTCATATGCCGGGTTCGCTGACTTCGGCACCAGTTCCGGATTTAACATTTTCGTTTCCGCTGCCAGTCGCAGTTTCAGTTGCTGTAGAACTGCATTTCGAGGAAATCGCTCGCAGGCCATTTGCGTCCAGCCATAAGCCTCCAGCATGCGTCCGCAGCGTTCATAGGCCGCAATCATTTCGATCAGGGAAGCCGCATCCGGCTGTTCCGCGAAAAACAGAACACGATCCTGCGCATCATGCAGTCGGCGAATGCTTTCTAACTGCTCCACATACAATTGTGCGGCTGCGGAATCTCCGGCAGCTTGCAGCAGTCGGGAGATCTGGTAGCAAAGGTCTCTTGAGTCCGGTGCCGACTGAGCCGCTGCCAGAAAAGCGCTCAGGGCCGCGCTGCTGTCTCCGAAGTGAAGTTCAATAAACCCGATCAGCTTCTGGATTTCCGGGGACGATGCTGAATCCGGCGGCAGGTTCCGACGCCAGACGGTCAGTTCTTCATACTGGTTCAACTGCAACAAATATCTGCCAAGTTCAACGTGTGCTGCGACAAAGTCCGGAGACTTCCGGACCGCCTGTCGACATAGTTCTGCCGCCTCGCTGGTCTGCTGTTTCAGATCTGCCAGCCGTGCCAGCCCAAGCATAGGACCAGCCGAGTCAGGAGCTGCACGATGTGCCTGTTCCAGCATTTCCGCATCATTGATCGCGCCAGATTCTCTGGCCAGCACCATCAGTAAATCTGATGCCTGATCTGCCTTCACCAGCCGCAGAATCATTGGCATCGCTTCACTGCGCCGGCTGCAAACAGCCAGAAGTCGAGCGATGCCGTCATTGGCCGCTGGATTAACGACATCCTGCTGCAGCACAAATCGATACTCCCGTTCTGCTTCGTCAAACAGATACAGGTGATAGTGCAGAATCTCCGCTGTAAGAAGTCGGGCATCTATCCCGTGTGGATTATCGAAAGCGATGAGCTTCAGTTCATGTACCGCCTCGGAATACTGTTTCAGACGCATGTAGCTGCGCCCCGCGATCCACCGAGCGTCGGAATTGTCGGGCTCACGCTGCAATACTGTGCGGGTGAGTTGCAGAGCTTCTTCGAATTCGTTTCTCTGAAAGCACTTGCTGGCGTTTTGAAGCAACCTGTCTGTTGATTCAGATGACGGCGAAACAAAAAAAAATACGGCGATTGCAATCAGAGCACCTGCGGATATCCACCGGAGAACTGTCGATTTTCGCGAGGTGAATCGTACTTTCGTTGTTGCCATTCTAAAACGGTCCGTTCTCCAACGCATCGATTCGATTTAAGGTTTATTGGCCAGCCGCAGGAATGATCTTTGTGACCGTCAACGCGAAAGCCTCCTGGTCCTTCCACAGGACACCTTGCATTCGACCTTCGACAAGTTCAAAAGTGCAGTCGATGACCGGGGCTTCGATAATCGTTTCGGCACCAGATGGCCAAATCACTCGGACAGACTTTACATCATCGGTGGAGCCAAGTCCAAACTGCAGCAGCCGTTCGTTGGATGCATGATAACCACTACCCGCACAAAGCTGGCGAACCCACAGTGACTGGTCGGTGCGAAGCTCAACTCGTGAGTAAAATGCATTACGGGACGTCGTCGTGGCATGCAACCGGACGTTGATGAAGTTTCCTGTGTGTGCGGTGACGTTCGTCACCAAAGTAGCAGGGCTTCCAATGTTCGATACAGCGAAATCAGTGAGTCCGTCCTGATTCCAGTCCAGCTTTGCGAGGCCACGTCCGAGAAATTTTTCGCCGAAATAGACACCCGCCTGTTCTGCGGCGACTTCCTGAAACTGCGTGTCGCCCATGTGGCGGAACAACTGGGGCCGCATTTGATATTCGCCGTCCTCGTCGCGGTAGTCTTCGACATGGCCATTCGCGACGACGAGATCCAGATCGGAGTCGAGATCGCCATCAAGGAACTGAGTTCCCCAGCCGACAAAAGGAATGCCAGCAGCATCCAGCCCCGCCGTCCGGGACATGTCCTGAAACAATGCGTCAGAGACTTGCAGGTACAGAGTATTCGACTCGTCCTTAAAGTTCGTGACAAAGAAGTCGATCAACCCGTTGTTGTCCACGTCGTCCGCAGCAATTCCCATCGCAGCCGTCAACAGTCCGTCGCCGCTGTAACCAAGACCAGTCTGAAAAGCAGAATCCACCAGGCATGGCCTGCCGGAATCATCTTGTGTCAGGGTCAACAGGAACTTGGGGGTCTGGTCATTGGAGACAAAGATCGATGGGAATTCTGCATCGGGATTGCGGAAGACGATCAGCCCGAGTCCTTTGGATTCTGCGACAGGAGTTGAGGCCGAAACGGTGGTGAAGCTGCCGTCGCCATTGCTGAAATGGACCTGATCCAGTGTTCCATTGAATGCTGACGGCGAACATGCACGACCGCTGCAAATGCGCGAGAAAGCATCTGCACCGGACACATAGTTGATCTCAATCAGATCCGGCTGTCCGTCCATATCAATGTCTGCGATGGCACAACTGGAAGTCCAGTGAACCGGCGATTCACCAGGCAACGGAACAGACGTAAATGTTCCGTCGCCATTGCTGAGCAGTAGCGAATTCTGGCCGATGTTGGCTACATAGAGATCATCAAAACCGTCGTTGTTGAAGTCCCCTGCTGCACAACTTTGCCCGAATCCCCGTTCATCGATTTCCGTCAACGTGGTGACATCCTGAAATGTCCGCCCAAATTGGTTTCGGTAGATACGGTCGTTCAATCGGTCAGTCAAAACAGGCGAGTTGCTGCCTGTCGGCCACTGTGCCCCCTGCACAAAATACAGATCCTGCCAGCCGTCCTGGTCAATATCCACAACCGTCACTGCCCCACCCGTTTGCTCCTGCATCCGCGATCCCCGCGTGGAATCATCCGCCGCATTCTGATAGACAAAATCGATCCCGATCGCCGATTCTTCACGAAATTGCATCGGCGTGCTGGCTGCGGAGTCGGGAGCTGTAAGCGGCCCCGGAATTCTGGCTGACAGAATTCCGGTGTAGTCAGGAAACGAGCTGAGATCACATTTCAACGCCAGATTCCTGTCTGCCAACACCATCGGAAGCTGATCCTTCAGCAAAGGCGCGAGCCGTTGCAGAAACTCGGACGGCCATTCGGACTGCGGGAAATTCTTCCGGGACAGTTGAGCCCACGCGCAGGTTTCCCAGACACGTCCCATGCGATCAAGAGTCTGCACGATCTCCTGCATGATGACTTCGTTCCGGCCTTCAGAGCGAAGTGCGTGCATCAGCGCCTGTGTCAGACTGAACAGCTGCCGGGATTGTTCCGCAAAGCCGTCTGCGTGTGCGTCATGCAGTTCCGAAAGGATTCGTCCCAACTGATAATTCGCTCGACGATGAATCGGCGAAATCCGGAGCACCTGCCAAAAGCACCGCGCGGCAATTCTTTGCTGTCCCAGCAACTGGGCTCGCACGCCTCTGGCGTACCAAATGTCGGGCCACCGATCTGCCTCGGAAGGCAGTTCGGCATGCCAGGTATCAAATCGGCTGCTGCGCTCGTTCGCCAGGAGTTCTCCCAACAGAGCCTGAGCGGCCATGAGTTCGGGCTGTTCGAGAATGATCTTCTGCAGTTCAGCTACGGCGGCAGCAGGCTTGCCGTTTTCCACAGCGATCGCCGCCAGTCCCAGACGTACGTTCAGATCATGCGGCCAGGACTGCTGGCATTTCTTCAGATACTCTTCTTCATCGACGGGACGTTCAAGATCTGCCAGAAGAGCCAATTCCTCGACCGTGGCACCACCGCTCCTGAGAATCAACTCCAGATGCGGGCGAGATTCCCAGCGGCGGGCCGATGCGGCATAGAGAAAAGACACTCTGGAATGCGTTGCCACATCCATTGGCTCGGATTTCAGAACCCACTCGAAAGCGTCAAATGCTGCCGATATTTCACCCGTGTGAATCAAAACGTTTGCGAGAGAGAATTGAGCCAGCACCGACTTATCCGACTCGTCAACCGGGATGCGACGATAGTACGTCGCCGCATCCTCAAGGCGTTCAAGCCTTGTCGCACATTCACCCGCAATCAGCATCGCATCTGTAAAGTACGGATCCGTAGAAGAGATTGAATTCACCAGCCGTTCAGCATCGGCAAAGTGCTTGTCCTTCAACGCCGTCGTTGCCTGTTTTAAAAGCTCATCGGAAGGCGTTGCAACTTGGCGCAGGGCAAAAAAAAGCCCTGGAATTCCGATCAGAAATCCCAAGGCCGCTATGATTAAAAGCCTTCGTCGCACGAGTCGCTGCCCGCTGATTGTTCACTCCGCCTGCATTCAAGCAGCGCCTGAAACCAGGGAAGCGATTTACTTTGATTATTCAAGCTTGAAGTCGAATACGTTTTCACCAGACGACTTGACGTCAGCAGTCATCCCGTTCCCCTGTTTTCCATATTTTGGATCCAACGTCGCTCCACCATCTTCGGTCTCTGCATTTTCAGCATTGTGCACGGGTGCCGAACTCCCGGTATCCTTCCCGGTCGGATCGTGAGCAGGTTGACCGCTTCCTTTTGCGACAGCCACCTTGGAAATCAGCACCTCGTACTTTCCGGCGGCAGCACCGTCAAAAGCATCGTAGGTTGTCAGCCGATAAACACCTTTACTGTCGGTGATCCCGGTCGCCACCGGCTGCTTGTCGAGCGGGCTGAACATGACTGTCGCTTTTGCAACCGGGCCACCGCCAAACGTGACAGTTCCGGAGACTTCGTAAACAGGCTTTTCGTCACTGGATCCCGAACAGCCGCATAGTGAAAGAACTAACAACGCCATTCCAGCAGATTTCATAAACACAACCCTTAAGCGAAAAAGTAACATCAACAGATCTACGTCGCTAGTCGCAGAGCTGATGGGAGTATCGAAGATAAAAATGCCGCAGTCATCCCGCGCAGATGGCATTGGCTCGTTTAGCCGCGTGCCCAGCGGGCCGCATCCTTTCGGCTATACTCCCAATGGCGTGGACTTAAGGCGAGCGGGGGATGTCAATCCCCTGATATTCGTCGCGAACCCAAACAAATCAGGGGACTTACGTCCCCCGCTCGCCGTTG
>JAYTAK010001166.1:0-2703 GCA_043737515.1 Candidatus Kuenenia sp.
CAGCGACGGAGCCGTCTGGATCTGGGATCGGATCGATGCGATCGTGAAGCACGCCGGGATTCCTGAGACGGTGAGGATTCATCAGGTGCTCGACAACTGTCACGCGGCTCATCACGTCTCGCTGGCCCTCGCATCACTGGAGATCGCGGTCGAAGACCGCATGCCTTCCTATCGGGATCTCCGCACTCGACTTCGCAACTGGCAGTGGCGATATGTGGTAAGGGAACTGCAGCAGCATGCCGATGCGAACCCCGACAATGAAGACCTGGTAACGGAGATCGCCTATCTGACGAAACATGGTGAGGCTGGTCGTTTGAGCTACACCGTATTCAAAGGACTCGGGCTTCCGCTTGGAAGTGGTGCCATCGAAAGCAGCATCCGCCGTGTGATCAACATGCGACTCAAGAACAGCGGGACGTTCTGGCGTGAAGAGAATGCGGAGTCTATGCTTCAACTGCGAGCACTCGTGATCTCGAAGCGCTGGGATGAGCGAATCCAACTGATGCGTCAGAACAGAAAATCAACTAACCTTACAGGGTGGGCCTGGACACCCCAGCCCATGAGCAGCAAATCAGAACTCGAATCCCAAACCGCAAAAAACACTGCATAATCAGCACTTTTCACATACGTGAAATCAAAATGCACCCCATGGCACCGACAACTCCCGTACCAATTGCCCCCGCCTAGGTCAAAATTCAAGCACTCACGATTCAACTGCAATCGAAGTGCCGAACACTATTGGACCCGACCCCTTTAACAACCTCAGGATCCATCATCCCTGAAATACTCGCGCGATGTAACGGAGGATGGATTCCGGGACGCGGTCAAGGAATCTGACGGAGCCTCGTCGCGACTCACTTCCGATCAGTGCGGCCCAGTGAAGTCGATCAGAGGGAGCTACGCTGACTGAGATCACTCGCCGGGGACTACGATACCATTCCAAATTGATGTTACCGTCGGGTTCCTCAGAAACGGCTGGCTGAGGAAACTCCAAGGGAAGCATCTTCATAAACCGGCTTGCACTCTCACGCACTTCCTTCGTGACGGCTTCCTCGTCTGGCATTGCTCCAAATTCCTGCTACACACATTTCAACTTGTCTGAAGTTTCAGAAGCGCAGCCCCATCTGCGGCGTGTTGTTCAGCTTGTTCGAGCAGAACACTCTTTGCGTCAATCTCGCTGTGGGAAATGATATCGATCGTTTCCTGAGTAAACTCGTCTGCCTGATTCTCAGGAGTTTGTGCGTAGACGATCGAAAGTTCTACATTCTTCGGAACTCCGATGGATCCCGCTGATGTCGTGATCACGCCGCCCGACTGCCGAAGAACCTGCATTGTCCAGCTCCATGCTTTCACTTCGTTCAGCAGTTTCTCGGTGTCCTGCACCTGGAGTGACCAGCACTGAGTCAACCGCTTCGCCACTCCATTGTGGATCGTGACGTCAATAGAAGCACTCTTGTGACTGGTCTTCAGCCGAGCATGCTGCTTCAGATGCTCTTTCCCAAGGTGATTTGAAGTCAACGATTTCAAGTAACGCGAGACAACTTGACGTTTTGATACGGCATCTCGCTTCTGACGAACAGCCTCCACAATAAAGGTGTCCCACAGTTTTGCAACCGCAGATTCTGCGTCCTCCGCCAGAACGAGTTGTGGAGTTGAGTACTGAATCACGTTCTTTGACTGCGCCGCCATGTGCGCCAGCCACTCTTCACTGATTGGTGGCCCAGGCATTGCAGGCGCGTCGTCTTCATCGGTCGGAAAACGCAACTTCAAACGTTCCAGCTCTGCTGCGACCTGCGGCCAGATGCCAGCATCATCAAGCTTCTTCGCGCGACTCTTCTGATCGGCAATTTCGATCATCCATTCTGAGGTTGCATCGCTGCCAACAATCATTCCAAGATTCACCTGCTCGCCACGCGTGGGCGATGGAACGAATCGGACGATCGAGTATCTGTATCGAGGCATGACATTCTCCCATTTCATCCAGCGAGGGTTGCTGCAAGTTGTCGGATTCGACGAGCCACAGACAGTCGTCGTGAGTCGAGAAAAAAGCCCAACGTCTCAAGTTCTAGGTCCGACACGGGCCAGCTTGCTGGTATCCCGCAGAGCACGGCCTGCAATTCTGACACCGTCAGATTTTCCAGCGCATCAGCCACCCTCACCAGTTCATTATAGTCAAGTCCTTCGGGAGATGTATCCAGTGAATGTGCAACTTCGCGTTCTTCCAGGAGGCTCTCAATTGTCCAGTCAGGTGATCCCGGCAGAAAATGCCCGTGATCGTGAGAATACAGCTTCATGTCGTCTGTGATGTCGTATAGCCACTGCGGATCGGCCCCCCAGCACCAGTCGAAAAATGCGAAGTAAGCAGCGTGTCGCCGCCGATTGTCGTCCAGATGCCGGTTTTCCGGCCCCCAGGTTTTGTCGAACGAACTGAATTCCAGATTCAGGGATGCATGAGCAATGCCGCCCCTCAGCACCACCCCACTTGAGAGCTTTTCGCCATCCAGTTCTTCCGGGATCGAAATCAGTCGTACCTAATATCTTTAGCGACGATGCTTGACAAGTCCGTGACCACAGCGTCTTCTTCACAGAAGAAAGCTGCACCGGGATGGCCGTCCCGGTGCAGCAGCGGCTTGTAGATCGATGAGACCTTGGTCTTCGAGACCGTGGGTCAGCGTGATCGCAAGCCGTTTCATTTCAAACCCG
>JAYTAK010001167.1:0-2701 GCA_043737515.1 Candidatus Kuenenia sp.
TTCGGGTTGCGTCACTCAGAGAGTGACGTCTACTTTGACTTTTGTCACGCATGTTCATGTCAACCATCACGAAACCACGCCTCAACTCCCCATTGCGGCGGTCATGGCAAATTCTACCGAACACACCAGCGGGACGCCACCGCGCAAGCGGGTTGTTGATTTTACGTGGGATAAGCTTCCAGCTTGTCAGGTTTTCAGAAAAAACTGAGTCTTAATTGAGCGACGGCAAGCTGGAAGCTTACCCCACGTAGAAACCCGTCGGGTGGCCGGGGTTGGAGGGCGATAGCCCGAAACCCCGGGGCTTCCTTCGCTTCGCTCAGTCCAGCCCCGGCCACCCGATCCATCGAAGCGCGACTGACCGAGCACTGGCAGCGTGCCGCTCAAGGGGATTAAACCAGGCACGGGAAGGCATGTTTGCCACGGATGTCCTCAAGTCCAACCTTCACTACAATCAATCTGGCGAGGACCGATGCGAAATCGCAATCTGTCACCAAATCAATGCCGCAAACAAGCGATCGAGATCCCCAAAATGCGCGTCGGAATCATGGCCGATATTCACGACAATGTCGATAACCTGCGGCACGCGATCGGCCTGTTCAATGCGCTCGAATGCGGCACTATCCTGCTGGCGGGCGATTTTGTGTCGCCATTGGTCGTGCCTTCGATGAGGCGATTCACATGCCCGGTGATCGCCTGTTACGGCGATAATGACGGCAATCAGATCGGCATCGCGGGCGGTATGAAGATTGTCGGGACGCTGGGATATCCCCCAATGTGCTGGAAGTCGCGGGATGGCGTGAAGTTCCTCATCGCTCACCAGCTCAACGAACTGCGCGATGTGATTGAAGGATCAGACGTGATCGTGTTCGCTCACACCCACCGCCCCAGCATCGCCACCGATCGACATGGTCGAGTTTTTATCAACCCCGGCGAAGTTGGCGGCTGGATGTTTCGCAAGCCAACGGTGGCCATTTTCGATACAGAATCCCGTGTGGCCGAGATCGTGAATTTACCTCCAATGCCGCCGGCCGTGATGCTCGAAGAACGGTAAATCACGTCGCCTGGAACAATTCCGGGAATTGCCTACAATTCCGGGATGATCGGCGATTACCGATTCGAACTTTATTTCTTTTGGGCTTCGTAATGAGTGAGCGAGCTATGTTGAAATTCGACATCCGGCTGAGCGTGTTTTCGGCGATTTTCATGTTGACCGTCATGGTTCCGGCATTTGGTCAGGAATCGATCCTGGATCTCGGGAAGCAGAGTCCCGGAATGGGAATCCCCGGACTCGGGCCACTCACAAATGAACAAATTAATGAATGGCTGTCCAAAGAAGAAAACCATAAGCCGCTCACCGTGAAACTGCCGCTTGGGCTGAGTCTGGGCGAAAGCCAGATGAAGGGGCTGGATAAGAATCCGCTCACGCTGGCGAAGATTGAACTCGGTCGGCAGTTGTATTTCGACACGCGAGTATCGTCGGACAGGACCATCAGTTGCGCCTCCTGCCATCATCCTCAGGAAGGATATTCACGTCACACGCCGACTGGCGTTGGTGTAAACGGGCAGAAGGGTGGAAGGAACTCACCGGTCAGCTACAACCGCATCCTGAGCGATGCGCAGTTCTGGGATGGTCGCGCAGTTTCTTTGGAAGATCAGGCGGTTGGCCCGATTCAGAACGCGATTGAAATGGGAAACACGCATGAGGTGATGGTGAAGACGCTGAAGCAGATTGAAGGTTACTCCATCCAATTTGAAAAGGTCTTCCCGGGGTCCGGATTCACGATCGAGAACGTCGGGAAAGCCATCGCAGCCTTTGAACGAACTCTGGTCACAGGTCCGGCCGCATACGATTACAACGAATCGTACAAACGATTTGCGACGCTTGCTCCGGAAGATCTGGAGGAACTCAAAACAGATTCCCCGGAAACCTATACGCAGTATGAACAGGCAAAACTGCTGGCAGAAGCAAACCCGATGTCGGACAGTGCTCTCAGAGGCCAGGAATTATTCTTCGGCAAGCGCGTGGGCTGCAGCAATTGTCACGTCGGTGCGAATCTGGCGGACGAGCAGTTTCACAATCTGGGAATCGGCATGTCGGCGAAGGAGCCTGATCTGGGACGTTTCACTGAAACGAAAGTCGAAAAAGACAAGGGCGCGTTTAAGACGCCGACGATTCGCAACGTGGCATTGTCAGCGCCGTACATGCACGACGGCAGTCTGGCGACGCTGGAAGAAGTCGTGGAACACTACAACAAAGGCGGCGACAAGAATCCGTGGCTCAGCGACAAAATCGTGCCACTGAAACTGACGCCGCAGGAGAGTCTGGACCTAGTTGAGTTCATGCGTGCCTGTACTGGTTCATTTCCGACTGTATCGAGTGCGCGGTTGCCGCAGTAGTTGCGAATCGCATCTGACCACAGATTGTGATGGGTGAGCAAGGCGGCGCTGGCATTTTGTTGATTAGTTGTAGGGTGCGTGAAGCGGAGCGCAACGCACCAGTTGGGGAAAACGTAATGAACTGGTGTGTTTCGCTGGCGCTGCACACACCCTACTCAGCAAACGTTAAGAGTGTTGTTTTTCTGAGAAGAATTCAGATGAGTAGTCTGACGAGTCGTTGGGTGCTTGCGGCTCAGTTGGTGCGGAAAGAGGGGATTTCCGCCACGATGGGGCTGGTCCCCATCGAGCGATGATCATCACCAGA
>JAYTAK010001168.1:0-2701 GCA_043737515.1 Candidatus Kuenenia sp.
CTCAACCGACTCTTCCAATTCAACACACCATCGAACACTGAAACCCATGCCTCAAAAAATCCAACACCCCTGTCGATACACTGCACAAAAATCGAATTCAAAAATGTTTTTTTGAATCGGTCATTGATGTTATTCAAGACCGTCGCTGACTCCTTAAATCAAATAGATGCGCTGTCACCCGGTCTCGCCGCGTGCTTACTTTAAGTTGCTCAGTCCGGCGTCGGCCACCCTGCTGTCGCGGTAAACCCTTAGAAGTTTCTCTACTAAGCCTTTGGACGATCTTGATCGTCTTTCATGAATGCATACCCGATCGTGGCAGAAACAACTCCTTGAGCGGGGCCTAGCCAGTAGTTTGACATCATCAAGACATTTATGTCGGGAAGCGGGCTCAATGGCTCCAACAATACACCCATTGCTACCAAGAATAAATAGGCAAGTGACGTAACGCGGAGCAAATTCCGAAATCCAACTTTCAAACTGCGGTTATCCTGACTTGCATGCCCAGTGGCGCTATAAACGCCCACGGCAAGGGCCAACGTTGGAAGCGTCGTTGGCAAAAACCACGACCATAGTCGCCCGACGTCGTCGCCAGTGTATTTCCCCAACACACATTGAGCTGCGAATACAACAACGAGTACAAACGACCCAATGCCCCAAATAAGGAGGTGTTCAAGGCGCACGCTCTCTAGCGGAATTCTATTGATTGTTTTCTTGGCTGGCATACATCGAATCCTGTAAGTGTACGATTGAGTGAATACTATCGATTTCCTTGAGCGACCTTGAACCTTTTCCTGTACTTCCTACGACATAACTGTGTGCGAAGACTCCTGATTCTCCGGGTGGCAGTAATATCCAACTCGGCGGAGTCTCGATGGTCAACCCATCGACGCAAATCGAATCTGCACCGCCAACCAGCAATTGAGCACTATCGTCAACCCGGCATTGAATTACGAACTTCGCACCGTCGATTCTCGTGGTTCCAAACGCGATGTCCACCCCGTCCTCATCATCATCTGTACTTGCCGCAAATGTTGGATCTGACATTCTTGCCAAGTGGTACGCAGGATAGCGGTCCGTCTTTTCCGAAGGCACGTCGGACATCCAGTCCGGTAACTCGCCATGACTCCGATTGAGAATGTTTGCGATTAGGTCGCTGGAAGCACTCTTCCACGAATATCCTTCGGTCACCTGAAAGCCATTCTCGGCAATAATCGACGTCATCAATGGACGCAAAGCACTTGAAAGTTCTTCAATACTGGTGTCACGAATGTTTAGCGTTTCGCTGCCGATTAGTTGCACCGCGGCATCGATAATCCGCCGTTGCTCCGAAGGTGAACTGGTTGATTCTGCGACTAGTGCCGCGGCCCCTCGACGAAACTGCTCGGCATCATAACCTGAATCCTTAAACAGTACTGAGAGTTTCCCGCTCATCTGTTCGATGCGTTCTGCCTTCATGCTCGCAATAATCTCCGCAGCCGTTGCCTCCGCATCGCGTTCCGCCACAGTTTGAATCTGCTTTTGGATGTATTGGACTTCTGGGCTGTCTAGGATGGTTAGTCCCCCCGCAATCTGTGGGATGGGCAATTCAGAACTGGCATTGCCTACAATCGATGTCTCGATGGCATACTTCGTCGCGAAAATGTGCCGCTTCCAGCGTTCGGTTGGACGCCCTTTATCGACTTGCACATCATCGAACAGTCGGACTGCCAGATCACTGGCCACTTCTCGTATTGCATTGTGTAGCCGGGCAAACCAGACGACGATCGCCTCCGGTCCACGTTCTGACTGTGTGACCGGAAGTGATGTCGTCAGTTCCAGTAACTCGCGACCGTGCGTATCTGCGGCAGCCAAGTCTTTTTGAGCAATCGCGATGATCGACAGGAACGCGGCGCGGGACTTTAGTTTTTCGCTGTCTGCGGCATTCCAGCTTTCTGCGATCGCCCGGATTTGCTCCAGTCGATTGAGTTGCATTGCCACGTTCACCAGATCCACGGCAGGCGCGATCAGGTCGGCCCCGGATGCGATCATTCGCCCTGGCGGCAATTCTCTCCGGGCGACGACAGGTGCCGGGTAAGACTGCGTAAAGTCGATCTGCATCCGCAGGGAATCATGTTCTTCAGACGGTAATACCCAGCGGGAGAGAAACGCAAATCGCGTTTCCGCAGCCATTGCTGCCGCCTGCAGATGGACGTGCAGTGCTTCCTGCTGAACGTGTTCGTCGTTGAACATTGCGGCCACCGCCGCGCGAATGCGATGCGGTTCATTTGCTGCCGCAGACGTCGATACGACGCACATCATCAGGCACACGTTGATGAAAACGACGCGGCAACAATTCATGAGATTCACCGTTCCGTTCGAATGCCGGGATTCACTTCCTGTCGTCGGAATTCTCTGCTGCTTTCGCACCGGGTTCACTTCATTGACAGTTGCTGTCCTGAACCTGCTTTGCTCAGCAAACGTAGATAATGTTGTTTTCCTACGAACATTTTTCGGCACCAGGCGGGCCATCTTGAATCTGCTCCCTGAGTGACGCCGTCAGACTTCTTTGTCCCGCGCATCGCGGATGCAGTCGTCGTTCCAATCGCAGTTTTTCACCGCGGATAACTTGGCGCGGGCTTCGCCCGCAACCCAAGAAGAGTTGCGCAGTCATTGCGCGGTCGTTTTGGATGCGTTGAGCTCAGCTCGATCTGTTCAAAAGAAC
>JAYTAK010001169.1:0-6182 GCA_043737515.1 Candidatus Kuenenia sp.
AGTTTCGCGGTATCCTGATCATCGACATGGACTTTGAAGCGGCGATCAAAAGCCTCACCCACGCCTCTCGGCACCTTGTCTATATTGGAACAGGTGAAGCCAGTGGAGCAACAACCGGAGTTCGTCCGGTGCTGTTGTACAACCCCGAGTTTCTGGGTGTCGTAGCTCCGCCAGATGCTTCGCAAATTCCAACGCACGTATTCCAGGACTTCGAGAAGATCCTTTGTCGTGATATTTCAAATCACGAACAACTGACTGGTGAACTGGCCAAGTTCTTTTCCATGTATCCTGAGATCGCTGAACTTGGCAGCAACGACGACGCCGTGCGGCCACTCGCGGACCGGGGAGTACCTTTCCCAAAGGACAAATTGAAAGTCAAACGCCTGAAATTGACGAATGAACATCCGTTTTTCCTGACCAAGCTGGATCTGAAACAACCGGCGGATGCGAAAGCGGCAACAAAATTTCGTAAAGACTTGTCACAAAAGCTGGAAGAAAGTCGCAGCAACAGCATCCGTGTGAACTCCGTCGTTCGCGAGCACGAGAACGTAATTTCCATTCGTGGCTCCGACGAGCAGGAACTGACGAGATTGGTTGATGAACTGGAGGAACTCGGAACGCAGGAATCCGGTCGCCTGATCACGCGTCTTTATCATCGCCCAGTGCGGTGCGAGAACTTCGCGGCGCACTTTTACCGCATCTATTTCGACCCTGCTCGCCCGCACAGATATATCGCCATGCTGGTTGGTTTCTCAGATGAAGAACTGACGGCTGATCTCGCCGCGACGCGCAGCGCGGCGTTTAATGGTTTTTTGATCGTCACTGTCATCGGGAGTTCGATTTTTCTGCTGTCGCTGTGGTGTTTCGTCACTCGTCCGATACAGCAGTTGACCGTCGCCTCAGAGAGTATCGCGCGCGGGGAATTTGACACAACACTCCCGACCGGCAAGCGGGACGAGATCGGGAAACTCAGTCGCACGTTCGCGGTCATGGTGAACGAAGTTCGGGCGCGAGACGGAGAAATCCGGCGACACAATGAGGAACTGGACGAGAAAGTCCGCACACGGACCGCCAGCCTCGCGGAAGCACGGGATCAACTGGAAGTTGCGGTCAAGTCCCGAGATGCGTTTCTAGCCACCGTCAGTCACGAACTGCGGACTCCGCTGAATCATATTTACGGCTATGCGCAGCTCCTGGAGATCAGTGACCTGGATGAGGAACAGCGAAGCGATCTGGAAAAACTGCAGGGGTCCAGCCGACATCTGCTGCGCCTGGTGCAGGACATTCTGGACTATCAGAAAATCATCATGGGGCGGCTGCCGGTCAATCCGGTGCATTGCGACATCGCGGAACTGCTCAGGTCGATTCGTGAATCGAATGCACCCAAAGCGGCGGAACGGAATAATCAGCTTGTCCTGAATCTGAATAGTCTGCAGGGCAGGATGTACAACGACGAGAATCGATTCCGGCAGATCCTCGACAACCTGTTGAGCAATGCCTGCAAGTTTACCACCAACGGAACCATCACCATCAGCGCTGAGGCGCAAGGTGCATTCATTGACATCGCGGTCAGCGACACGGGAATCGGGATCAGCGACGCCGCGATGGACAAACTGTTTAAGCCATTCAGCAAAGTTTCCGACAGCAGCCTGAATCCGGACGGGACCGGTCTGGGGCTGGTGATCAGCCGGGAACTTGCCCGCAAAATGGGCGGCGATATTACGGTGACCAGCCGTCCGCAGGAAGGCTGTACGTTTCTGACACGGATTCTGCGTGAGTTGCCGATGGAACGCAGCGGCGAGCAGTTCGGAAGTGCGTCGGCCACGGAAACTGCAATCCAGGAATTGCAACCGACTACGACCGAGACCGGAGTATCGAAACGGAGATCATCGAATCAAGTGCTGGTGATTGATGATGATCCCAATGTGCGGGAACTGATGACTCGATTCCTCACGGACGAGGGTCTGGACGTCATCACGGCATCCAGCGGCGCTGAAGGCATCGAAATGGCAGCCCGGCATGCGCCCAGTGTGATCACTCTCGACCTTGTGATGCCCGAGGTCGATGGCTGGTCCGTGCTGGCGGCGCTGAAGGCCAATGCCCTGACAGCCAATATTCCGGTCGTCCTTGTCACAGTCCTGGACGACCCGCAGAAAGGCTATTCATTTGGAGCGACTGATTATGTCGCAAAGCCGATCGAAGGCGATCATCTGGCGCGGGTCGTGAGACGATACTGCGGTGCGGCAGCTCCCACCGTCCTGATCATCGACGACAACGCCAAGGATCGTGAGATCGTCAGGCGGGTGCTGAAAAACGATGGCTGCGTAGTCGTCGAAGCTGCCGACGGTGCGGAAGGACTCGCCAAATCTGAGGCCACAAAATTCGATTTGATCGTGCTGGATCTGATGATGCCGGTGATGGACGGGTTTACGTTTGTTGATGAGATCAGAAAACGTAAGGGCAGCGAAATGCCGCCCATCGTTGTGCTGACTGCGCTGGAAATGACGGCGAGCAATCGTGACAGACTGAATGGCATCGTGTTGGACGTAATTCAGAAAGGTGATTTCGATCGGCGCCGCTTTCTGCAGGAAATCCATCGGCATCTGCATCAGGAGTCAGGGAAGTGGTGAGTGAGGAGTGAGGAGTGAGGAGTGAGGAGTGAGATTCTTTCGACCGTTGTTCTTTCGGATTTCGAAATTCGAACTTCGGATTTGCGGCTTCGCCGCGCCAGGAGGTTGTGATGAAAAAGGTGATGGTGGTTGAAGACAACGCACGGAATTTGGAGGTCGTAAGCCGGTTTCTGGTCCGGAGCAAGTTTGAAGTGCTCGCTCCGATCAATGCGGCACTGACGATTGTGATGGCAAAGGAACAGTTGCCGGATGTCATCCTTATGGATCTGGGCCTGAACGAATGGAACCCGCCGGCGGATGGTTATGAGCTGACGGCGGAACTCCGGAAAATCCCGGAACTGCAAGCTGTGCCGATCATCGCTTTCAGTGCTGCGACATTCGATCATCACAAAGACAAAGCAAAAGCCGTCGGTTGCAGTGAGTTCTTTGAAAAGCCGGTCGATTATCTCAAGCTCATCGCCCGGCTGAAAGAAATCACTGGCGGGTAGTTGCCGTCTTGCCACAACCTGCCATTTTCGTGCTCTTCACAACCTCCAGAAAAACCTGGAGCAATTTGTGCGGAGTTGACATTGCCAGCACTTTTTTGCGGTCGGCTCCAATTACAATCTCGAACAGTCATGTCAGGTTTCCAGGCGAGCGGAAGTTGAGATTCGGCCATTCCATCAGCCGCTGAGCGTTAGCCTGCGGTTTCATGGATAACCGGACTCAGCGCGGTCATGAGTGAGACAATTGGCGAGCGGCATGCGTCAGCTTGCCGGTACAAAAACGAGGTACCGGAGGGCTTACGCCACTCCGCTCGCCAAGCTCATTTTCGACCGCGTGGAGTATTTGATGAATTCATTTCTGCGGCTCGTCTTACACGTGTGGTTTACTGGGTTGGCGCTTCTCAAGTGGATGATCTTCTCAAGAAAATTGAAGACGAACAGTCTGAGCCAGGGATTGCCTCGGCCTCGGTAATGGCCAGATTCCGCGAAACGGAGACGATCAAGAACGAACTCCTGGACCAGCTTGAACAACTGGGACATCTGGCAGAACGGCTCGAGTCAGCGTATCAACACCACTTGCCTGGGCCGGACGAAACGTCGCTGGATGTGGAACTCCGGGCCGCAGTGAAGTCCTCGCCCGTCATCACGCAGGAACTGGTGCAATTCGCTCGTGAAGTCCTGCACGACTACAACGCATCGCGTTCGACTGCGGAACTGCAGCAGCTTCAGCACGATGCACGGCACGACATCCGCAATATGCTGACCCCGGTTTACGGCGTGAGTCAGGAAGTGGAGATCACGGCGATCCCCGATTCACCGCTGGCGATCGCTGCTGCAGAGTTGCGGAATGCGTGTGAAGCCGCCACTCGATTGCTGGACTTTCTGACGGGAAAGACGGGAAAGACGGGAACAAAACTTTCGCCCGGAGTTGAAGATGATCAACTCCTGACTGGACTGGTGACATCCAACGATGTCGAACCATCCCGGATTCTGGTTGCTGACGACAACATCACCATCGCGCATCAACTGCGGCGACATCTGGAACGACTGGGGCACTCGGTGGTCGTTGTCCATGACGGGCAGGCGGCAATCGCGCAACTTGATCAGCGCCGTGATTTTGATCTCGTGCTGCTGGATGTCATCATGCCTGGCCTCGACGGCGTGCAGGTTCTTTCCTGGATCAAGAATCACAGCGAGCTGCGACATGTCCCCGTCATCATGGTGTCCGGACTTGCGGACGACAAACGCACGGTCGACTGTATTGCTGCCGGAGCCGAAGACTATCTTTCCAAGCCGATCAACACCGTTCTGCTGGACGCTCGCGTCGGGTCATGCCTGCGGCGGCGACAGGCAGAAAAGCATCGCCTGCAGCAGTACTTTTCACGGGAACTTGCACAGGAACTGGCGTGTAACAACGGAGATCTGCTTCGCACCCGCGATGCCGAAGTGTCGATTCTGTTTTGTGACATTCGCCGATTCAGTTCCATCAGCGAACGCGTCGGTGCGGCGACAACCATCGAGTGGATCGGTTCCACGATGGGCGCTCTCTCGCGAGTGGTTTTCGAAGAACAAGGAGTGCTGATCGATTACATCGGTGATGGGCTCATGGCGATGTGGGGAGCCCCGAAGCCGCTGGACAATCACGCCGACCTTGCCGTACGTGCCGGTCTTTCGATGCTCAATGCGCTGGGCAAGCTCAACGCCGAGTGGGCTCCGCGACTTAACGAGCAGGTCCGGCTTGGCGTTGGCATCAACTCAGGCTCAGCGCATGTTGGAGTGATTGGTTCTTCTCCAAAGTTCAAATACGGGCCGCTGGGTTCGACGGTCAATCTCGCAAGTCGCGTGGAGGGCACCACAAAACATCTTCAATGTTCACTGATCGTGACACAACACACCAGGAAGCTGCTGCTGGGCAGGACCGGCTACTCAATCCGACGATTGTGCCGGGCGGGCGTTGTGAACATGAAGCGCCCGGTCAGTTTGTATGAGGTGCAGTTGTTTGACGAACAACTGAGTCCGGTCTTCCGGACCTATCAGACGGCACTCCGCCTGTACGAGAATCGTGAGTTCCGGGATGCGGCTCGTGTGCTGGGCAAACTGCTGTCAACCTACGAAGAGATGGCCGATGTGCCGTCTCAACTGCTGATGTCGCGCGTGCTTTCGGCGATGGCAGATCAGTCCAGTTTCAATCCGGTCTGGAAATTCGGCAAATAGAGTCTAAGGTTCGCGCGCATGAAGGTTGAATTTCTTCCATCAACCGTCGGGACACCGGCCACAAAGCAGTTTTGCATTTCGGCAGTGGTCAACGACACAATTGCGATCGATGCCGGCTCCATCGGATTGCTGTGGCCGATCGAGAGACAGATGCAGATCCGGCATGTGTTCCTGTCGCACAGTCATCTCGATCACGTTGCGTCGCTGCCGCTGTTTCTGGACAACATTTACAGACTCGGCCCCGATTGCCCGTCGGTCCATGCCTGTGAGGCCACGATCAAATGTCTGCGGGAGGATATTTTCAATGATCGCCTGTGGCCGGACTTCATTCGCCTGTCCGAACAGGAATCTCCGTTTCTGGAGCTGAAAACTCTGCAGCCGGAAGTGCCGGTCAAATTACCTGGACTGACCGTCACACCAGTTCCGCTCAGACACATCGTCCCCACGATGGGCTTCATTCTGCAGGATGCCGACAGTGCCGTTGCTGTTGTGTCCGACACCAGTCCAACGCAGCGCATCTGGGAAGTGCTGGCGGCTACAAAGAATCTTCAAGCCGTGATTCTCGACTGCAGTTTTCCGAATTCGCATCGCTGGCTCGCCGACAAATCCGGGCATCTGTGTCCGGAACTCTTCGCGGAGGAAATTCGCCGACTGCCTGAGACAGTCCGTGTCATTGCCTACCATTTGAAGCCCTGTTTCTTTGATGAGATTGAGCATGAACTCATAGCCATTCCCCGTGCCGGCCTGGAGATCGGCGTTACCGGTCGTGAATATGTCTTCTGATCCGGGATACCATGAATTCCCCTGACCCTACCGGATTCTATGTGCGTGATTTATGGGAGCGCCATTCGTT
>JAYTAK010001170.1:0-2701 GCA_043737515.1 Candidatus Kuenenia sp.
TGGAAAATAGTCATCCACATCATCGCAGGTAGGCCGCTTTTCGTTTACTCCAATCCCCCAGCCCCGCAATTCATCCCCCGCATCGCCGGTTACACCCCAATCGCCGCAGCCGTCGCCAACAGTCGAGTCGGGACACGGCTGCGAGCGACAGTCGCAGACTGCGATGGCATGCATGGAGTCTTCGCGCGGGTGACAGCCGGAGACGACTTGACTGTCGCTGCGGTCACGGAAGCTGCGCTGAACTGCTCAGGCATCGAGGCTCGGGGCGGCGATTGCGGGTGGCTCGGCGGTTCCGCGAGAAAGTCGCACACGTCGTCGTCGGAAACCATTTGATCGGGATGCTGCGACTGCGGCGCAGGTCGTTTGCCTCGACCGGATTCCATTACGTCACTTCCGCGTGATCGTTTCGGAGGAACTGCGGAACTGCGATCAAGTGACACCGGTTTCGGCGTCGCATCAGGCGCGGGGGTTTGCTCGATCGTCAGCTCGTCGAGGCTTTGAAAGAAGTCGAGATCGCGGGTTGGTTGTGAAGCCATGTGAGTAAAGACATTTCGTCAGGCAAAGAGACGCCCGACAAATAGCGGGCTGTTGATTTAAAGTGGGATAAGCTTCCAGCTTGTCATGTTGTAAAAAAAACATTGAGCTTTCATTCCGCGATGGCAAGCTGGAAGCTTACCCCTCGAAGGAATTCAGACTAAATCAACAGCCCGCTAGCCCACCGTTTCAACGGTGGGTTGAACGGTGCAAAGCTCCCATCGTCCCGGAGGGACGAAAGATCGGTTTTCGAGATGATGTCGCTGGAACAACGATCTTTCGTCCCTGACGGGACTCTCCGGCCAAACGGTTCCTCAACCCAGCACTGAAGTGCTGGGCTATTGTCGGATGTCCCTCGCGGGACAAATCGCAGAATGTACAACTTCAGATGGCGTTACCGTGGGCCAGTGTCCTGAGGCTGACAAGTCAGCCTCAACTTGCCCCTTCAGAGCATCAGTCAGAACTCAGAAACAACTTCCGCTCCGGCCACGGTGAACAGATTTCCGTAGAGTCCGTAGTCGATGGAATCACTGACAAACCGGACACTACCGTCGCCAATCGCGAACATCGCTCCGCCAGTATGCCTGCTGCCGAAGGATCGCATGATGTTGTGAAAGAACCCCGGCATCACGATCGTGTCTGGCGAGTTCAATGGCAGGTAAGAGCCCTCATAAGCCCATAACGTGTACGACCTGTAGATTGAGTAGAAGTCCTTCGAACGCCCGTGAAGCATCCACGCAAATCTTCTCTCCGGCCGTTCACCCACCATAAATGTGTTCGAGAGGCCGTCTGTCGCATCTCGAAATCGGCGATTCGAGTTGATCCAGAAGAATCCGGACTTGTGCTGCAACTCACTTGGCGAACCGCCACAGTGACTCAACAGACTTCCTTCGTACCTTCCATTGACGCCGAAATATGTGCCTGTGGCCTGCCCGACTTCTGACTCAGGTCCAGTTGCTGAGGGACATTCGTAGGCCGCAACGCGATTCTTGCCGAGATTCGCGTTGGTCACTTCCTGAGGGTTCCGATAACCGACGACGTCACGCAAATCTGCGTGCATGTAGTTCCAGTCGATCTGAGTGTACAGATTGCTTTGTTCGATCTGTGGCAGAATCGATGCGCGCCAGCCGGTGTAGTCGCCGGTGACCGGATACGCATAACCCGGTGGCGGGTAGAGCAAACACGTCGAACCACTGATTTCGATCGACCGCTTGGCGAGAATCCCCGGCGGAAGCAGACCATGACTGTCGTGATAGTTGTGCAGCGCCAGGCCAATCTGCTTGAGATTATTCCGGCACTGTGTCCGTCGAGCAGCTTCGCGAGCCTGCTGAACTGCGGGAAGGATCAACGCAATCAGAACCGCAATGATCGCGATGACGACGAGCAGTTCGATCAGCGTGAAACCACGGAATCTCGTTTGCCCGGACGGCGGACGGCGAACCATTTCCATATTGATAACGGACATTTTACATGATCCTCTAATCATGTTGTTCAACTCCTGATGAAGGACTTCGGTCACTTTGCCAGCACACGCAGGATTCCGGATGAGTGCGACATCCGAAGACACTCTTCAAACACAAACTGCTCCAGCCCCAGATGCACAACTGCTCCGTTGACCAGCGGAGCCCGATTGATGCGGGTGCCGTTGATCCAGGTGCCGTTGTGACTGTTGAGGTCTTCAATGAAGACAGTGCCAAATTCCGTCAGGATCCGGCAGTGGCAACGGCTGACAGTTGAACCATCCACCACCAACTGCGAACACCGGGCACAGCGACCGAGGCTGACAACGGGCCCTCGCAGCGGCACATGGCCGCTGGTCGCCGAGATGATCAGCCGACCGCATTCATGGAATTGTTTTGAAAATTCCGCCGGCATCTTCAATCGTCCCGCTGTCTTTTCCGAAGCACAGTCACTTCATCTCGTCCCCCGCAATAGTTGTTTCGCGGTGCTGACGAAAAGTGAGACAGGGAATTTTTGGGGTTTTCCGAAAATGGTCGCCTTTCCTTCAGCGGATCGGCCAAGGACTGGCCTGAGTTGTCAAGAACTTGCTGTTGTGGCTCCAATAGCGTGACCTCAGGCGAGCGGGGGATGTCAATCCCCTGATATTTGTTGCGAACCCAAGCAAATCAGGGGACTGACGTCCCCCGCTCGCCGCTGTTTTTCCTTA
>JAYTAK010001171.1:0-6180 GCA_043737515.1 Candidatus Kuenenia sp.
GGTCAGACCGAATCGTTCGTCGGATGGAAAGTTCTTCGCAGCTGCATAACAGGCCACAACCAGATCCATACCCTTCTGCCAAACTTCCAGATCCCGATAACTGTTCACCGACATTGCTCGCTCCCTCTGCGATTCCCCATTCCCCGACCCCCGAAACCCGACCCCTGAAACCCGACCCCCGCCTCAGCCCGTTGCCGGCCACAGGTAGATCAATCCGATGGGTTCCAGTCTCGTGGCCTTGATTTCGTAGAGGTCTTTGATTCGTTGGGGTTCCGTTTTCAATTCTTCATCCAGCATGTCGAGCCTTTTCGACCAGTAGCGCTTATTGGATTCCAGCTGCCTGAGTTCACCTTCATCGTCGCCGAAGTCGAACTTCAACTGTTTTGGGTCGCTGTATTTTTCCTGGTGTTTCTTGATTTCTGCCATGATGTGACTTCGCTGAGTCCGCAGGATGGCGGCCATTGCCGTGGCCTCTTCTTCGGCTCGCTTCATCAATTTCTCAGTGGCGGACTGCTGCAATTCCAGTCCCCGCTGCTTGAGCATGGGCTGCAGTTGCTGAATGTCGTTTGCGGCGGATTCCCTGAGCTGCTTTGCTGCCAACTGGTTGATGGGGTGGTTGGAATTGGCGAGGGCTTCATCCAGCAATGTCAACGTCTTCTTGCGTTCGGCTTCAGAATGAAGTTCCAGAGTTCCTTTCCGAATGCCCGGGTCCGTCCATCGTGCTGAGACAATAATCAGCTCTTCGTGCAGTCGAGCTGCTCCGGGACCGTACAGGGCCAGTCGTCCGGTGAGGAGGACTCGCGGGATGGCGTCGCGAGTCTGAGCCAGGCAAGCTCGGGAAAGATCGTCGTAGACAAATCCCTGTGAAATGAATCGGCCCAGCAGTCGCTGGACAATGCGATGCTCCAGAAACAGGTGGACGACTTCATCCGTGACTTCGCCCGGATCCTGAAACACGACCGGTCGCACGGGCGATTCTCGACGCCAGTCCCATGGTTTCTGACCGCGTTCGCGGGGGACTCGCAGAGAATCCATCGTGTTGGCCCATGTAGAATCGGCTCCCTGTCGTTGATCCAGAGCCGGGAATGTCAGACGAGGAACTCGATGGGCTTTGTCGTCGGCTATGGGTTTGAGCGGCGCGGCGTGCAACAGTTGCAGCGATGATGAGATCGCCTTCTGAAAGAGTTCTTCGTTGAGGCCGATGCTCTCTTGCGACGCGGCGGCCAATGTCCGCAGGTGGTCGATCTGATGGCGTAGCGCATCCTGACGCTGACGCGATGCCTCCAATTCGCTTTCAATGGCCATTCGATGTTGCGGATCAAGATGCGCGTCGTCGATTGTTTTTTCCAATTCCGTGATCTGATCGCGGCGAATTCCTCGCTTCATTGTGGCGGCCAGGCGAGCGTCGATCACTTGTGACAGACTGCCCAGTTCTTCTCGAATTGTCTGCGTCTTGCGGATCAGGACTTTCAGGATACGGTCTTCAGGCCGCTGCTGATAGTAGAAGTAGTGACAGTAAACTTTGTCTTTGGGTTGCAGCTTGCGGTCGATTCGTCCGTTGCGCTGTTCCATACGGCTGGGATTCCACGGCACGTCGAAATGGAACAGATTGGAGCAGTGTGCTTGCAGGTTCAAGCCTTCTCGAGCGGCATCCGTTGCCACCAGAATTCGAACCGGATGCTTCTGGGGCGAAGCATTGAAGGCTCGTTTGATTTCTTCACGACGCTCCGGTGGAGTGGGACCGTGGAAGACTTCGATGCGAACTTCTGCTTTGTCTGTCCTGGCAATCGCTGTTGACAACTGCTGGACCAGGTAGCGTTTGGTGTCTTCATATTCGGTGAAGATCAGTAGCCGAATGTCATTCCACGCGGGCCTGGTGGGTCCGGATTTACTCAGCAGACCGGGGCACATGTTGGCATCGATCCATTCGAACAGCTTGCGAACGCGGGCATCCGCCTGACCTCGTGCGCTGTTGGCAATGGTCGTCATTTTCTCCAACAGCTTCTGTTCAGCCTGCCAATGTGTTGCGGCATCTGTGTCACCGGGTGACACGGCTGATGCCGCCGATGCCGCTTCGAACTGAGCATCCTCTTCGGCTTCCAGATCTTGTTCGGACAGGTTGGCTCGATCGTCGTCGCTGTCAATGCTGTTGGAGAGCAGGTCAAGCGTTTTGGCTGAGACTGTTGGGGTCGGCGTGGCAGATTTCTTTCCCGCATCCCACTGTCGCTGGACAGTCTTCTTGTGGACACCCAATGTTCGGGCGGATGCTTCAATCGATGAGAGAAGCCTCTGCTGCAGGCCCGTGATCAACAGCCCAGCCGCCGCCTGCTGTCGCTTGTTCTGACTCTTCATCCGCTGTTCACGCAAGTCGCGGTATTGATTGAGCAGCGTCATGAGCGTCAGTTCCGGAGCATCATCGGGCAGACCGTCAATATCGACTTGGACAACTTTGCGATCCGGGAATCCCTCAACACCGACAGCTCGGATATCTTCTTTCAGCCGACGGACGACGACTTCATCACGGTGAGCTGGCTCAACTGGGACGCCTCGGCAGAACCGCTGCGGGTCGAGCAGTTCAAGCAGTCGAGAAAAACTGTTGCTGTGGCCGTTGTGCGGTGTTGCTGAGAGGAACAGTCGATGTTCAAATCGCTTGGCGAAGTCTTCAACGGCCCTGGTGATTTTGGAATCGATCGCATACCGCTGCCCGCTGGCGGGTGCAGCATGGTGGGCTTCGTCCAGAATCAGAAGAGAACCGGGACGAAACGTGCCCAGCCAGTCTCTCAGTGGCGCGCCGTAGTGTTCATCGATCAGCAATCGATGTGAGATCAGGAATCGTGAGTGAGTGCTCCACGGATTGACGCTGAAGCCACGTTCCTGCCGGACACGTTTGACGTAGTCTTTGTCGAGGATTTCGAAAGTGAGCCCGAATCGGGATTCCAGTTCATCCTTCCACTGCAGCAACATTGAAGGCGGGGCAGAAACCACAATGTCGCGAACTCGCTTTCGCAGCAGTAATTCGCGAGCAATCAGCCCGGCTTCGATCGTCTTGCCGAGACCGACGTCGTCGGCAATGAATAAATTGACACGCGGCAGCCGCAGCGCCTTTCGCAGGGGTTCCAGCTGATAGGCTTCCAATTTGATGCCGGCTCGAAATGGCGATTGAAACAGATTCGGGTCCGTGGCCGTGACACAGTTCCACTTCAGCGTGTTGAAGTAAGAGGCAAACAGATCTGGATGGTCAAACCCATTTTTCGCAAGTCCCGCCCACTGCTCACCTCGAAATGGTTCGGCGTCGAGTTCCCGTTCCCAAAGGACTTCCAGCGGCTGTCCCTGGGCGTCGTCTTCAATACAGGACAGCTTGACAATCGTGCTGTCAGGTTTTCTCCGGGGAGGAACGACGTCTTCGACGAGATAAAATCGCTGCCGAACTCGTACGATTTCCCCTTGCGAAGGAATTTGAGTTCCCGAAACGTTACCCGTTTCGTCGTCAGTGAGTGTATTCATGAATTTGACACAACCCATGTGGCTTAATTGCGGAAAAACCGAAAGCGTATGGTCGCGTCAAGAATTCGCTGCGTCAAAGGACTTGAGGCGTTCTCCATCAGGTTCGGTGAATGCGAGAACAACTTCAGAAACATAACTTCGATTACTTCATACTGTCCTAATTCTGGGGTCTTCCGCCAAATCTGTGGGGGAATCTGCTATTCTGCGGTCGTTTTTGTCGTTGAACGAAAAAACACCATCCAGCAATCTGCCTGAATGGTGTTTGAGTCTCCTGTCGGCGCGTTTCATTCGGATTGAATGAGAGAGATGGCCTATGGCTGGAGAATTCTGAACAATACTCCATCTCCACCGCTGACGGTTACGAGTGTGTCGATATCGATGCCTCCCGTCCCTCCGGTGCCTCCGCCATCGACAAGCGGCAGCAGAGTCATATTCGGAGTCCCTAATGCCGGCATGATCGTGGCGTAGCCTTCCCCGATTTGATCGTAGGTCGGGCCCATCCAGTCAACACCCGGATCGGTATCAACAATGACTCCGATCTGCAACTGTAACTCGCTGGCGTAGACATCACCAGGGATTGTGTTGTTATATGAATAGACAGACAGTCCACCCAGATCTGAATCGGGGCCTGTACCCGAAAACAAGACGTTGCCGAAACTTTCCGATCCATCCTCCGGACCAGTAAACCGCCATGGAACAGGTGAGGTGCCACCACCGCCACCCGGAGGATCCGGGCTTGGAGGTGGTGCCAATTGAAAGGCATTCGCAGAAGACGTTGTCACCGCGAACAGAATCGCAGATGTCAGCAGAAGAAATCGCATAATCCACTTCCTTGAGAATTGACTGGAGGTCATCCATGCGTATCGCTGACCTGCACAAGCGATGGGTCCAGGGCTCCGTACATGAAGTCCATTCAACCCGCAAACATTCCGGTAATCCGGACTGTGGGCTTATGATCCCGCAACGGGATATCAATGGGCTCGCGATTCCGTGCGGCCGCAATTGTTGAATCAGAATCCGGCTGTCGTGTCCCGACTGCTGCGGCTGCCGACCGCTTGCCAGACTTCTTCGTCGATCGACGAAGAAACCAGCCTCACGGAGCCATCGCACATCGCAGAATACGCAGACGAAGGATGGGCACTTCCGGCGTTCGGCACGAACCGGCATTCTTTCGTATTCGGCGGCAGGGCATGAACGTACTGGTTCATTTCCGTCGCTGCGATACGCCACGTTGTGCCTCGTGGAAACGGCGTCGAATCCAGGGGAAAGTCCGCCAGCCGACATCGCATCGCCTGGTCTTCAGCGGAAAAACAGCCACGCATATCGACTCGCCGCATATAGACCTTACGCTGCAGATCCGGTCGCGGAAATGCCAGAATTTCACTATACACAGCAGTGTTGGATAATCCATCGGAAATCGATGCCGGAGTCACGACAACCTGCTCAGCCTGGGACAGCAAGACGCCGTCATACTTGCGCCCTGCTTCATCGTGCTGATGAATCTGAGAGACACAGACACCGATGTTTTCCCCAAGACTACATCCCTGTGCATACGCCACGGCCACAGGATCGCTGGGACACTTGAATTCCTCAGGCGAAGCATAGTTGGCCCGATCGCCGACCGCCGTGGCCTGCCCGACAAGAACATCGTACAGAGCCTGCTTTTCGAGATACGGAAGCAGCACCACAAATGAAGTGCCCTGACGCGTATTTGTCTTAGGAAACTGGCGAAAACCTGTGACATAGTTCTGTAGCGCAAGATTTACCTGTCGAAAATTGTTTCGGCAGGCTACGGAACGACTGGATTCGTGAACTGAATGCACTGCCGGAAGCAGTACGGCAATCAAAATGGTAAACACCGCAATACTGATGAACAGCTCCAGCACGGTAAATCCAGCACGATCATGACGCTTCATCACACAGCCTCTTGTGTTTCAGACCTCATGCAGTGTCCTTCCTGACAACAATCAGCTACCTCAGATTCCTGCAATTCCAATGATTATTAAACAAACTTCGGTTTTTGGAAAATAGCAGTTTGGTGGAATTCAATTCCAACGTGGGATATCCCCCACATGCGAAGCTGCTGTGACGACGTGGAACCCCTTGGATTTGCTGCGTCATTCCATTTAACAGGGAATTCATTCCTTGATTGGTCGAGACCGAACTGGTCAGCCGTTTGCCGCACGCCGTGCCTGAAGCAAGACGCCCATCGATCGGCCCGCCGACACCATTGCTGCAACTCATGAAATACAGATCCATCGCCTGTCGGTTACAGATACCGAATCCGCTTGCGGATGTCCGTATTGACGCTCTGGTAGCGATTTCGGACACTGCCGGTGCTGAACATCTGGGTGCGGATGCACTCGACATCGTCGGCACCGATCGCGTTGGCAAAGATGGGATGCAGGTAGTCGATTCCGGTCGGTGACAGCAGCATGCGTTTCGCGTCATAGAATGACGGATGCACGGAGCGGGGATGAATCTCGCCCCATTGATCGCGAAGTTTGTTGGCGGAAATTGATCCGACTCGAAACCCGGATGCACGTTCGTACTGCAGTGTCGCAATTTCATTCGATTCGCCCGACACGAGCAAATCCACAGCTTTCCCGCCCAGTTGCGAAGCGTAAAAGCGGTCGAAAAGAATCGGGCGACCGCCGCGCTGAGTGTGTCCGATTT
>JAYTAK010001172.1:0-14110 GCA_043737515.1 Candidatus Kuenenia sp.
TTCAGGACCCGCTTCATCAGTTCGGGATCTTTGTTCTGTTCGGCAGCGATCGCCATGCGACGGTAGTGGTCGGCGTTGTGGGCCGCGAGCGCGAACGTCATCAGGTGATCCGTCGCGGCTTTGGCTACATCCACGGGACCATGATCGGTGGCGGACTGCAGCCAGGCGACAGCGTAACTTTCGTCCTTCGGAAATTTTTGGGCCAGCTTGCCATACAGCGATACGCAGCCAGCTCGCTGATCAGTGGGGGAATAGTGACGCAGATAATACGCATGCTGCGACACCAGTTGCTGGAACTGTTTGTCGTTCAGTACGCCGAGCTGCGTCAGGATGAGATGATCGCGGGACTGTGGTGCAGCGGCATCTGCGGATTCTCCGACAATCCAGTGCCGCATGACGATATCCTGATCTGCCTCTGCCAGCCGCGTTTTCACAATCTCAGCATGAGCCTTGTGCATATCGTTCTTTGCCGCCTGTTCCTGCCAGCTCTGCAGCATCCCGCGAAATCCCGGCATCTCGACGAAATCACGACGCGCCTTGAGGATCAGTGCGACATCCGACAGGAACGTCTGTTCGGTTTCCGGAGTATAAAGGAGCGTGTCGATGGCACTGCGGACGTAACTGTCATTGGTCGGCGACTGCGCAATCATCTCACGGAGCACCGATCGCATTTTCGCATCATCTTTCATGCGGTCGCGATACACTTCAAACGCCAGCACGTAGCGCAGAAAAGCGCGCTCGTAATCGACAGGATTGGCCGCGATGGCCTGCACCAGAACGGCCTCCAGAGCCGGAAAGCTGGGCGTCGGGTTTGGATCGGTTCGCAGGAATGCGGAGGCATTCGAATTCTGCGACGCGTTGAACGGCAGCAGTTCGCCGAACATCCGATGCGCTGTCGCCTTGTCGCCGTCGCGTTCATACTTCAAAGCCAGTAGACTTCGCAGGTACAGCCGCTCCGTTTTGTCGGGATACTTCTGAAAGAACTCGTTGACCAGCGGGTCCATTTCGGCCGCTTTGATGGCGGCATCGTTGTACATCCCATAGACGAGCTGATAATGCACGTCCATATCGTCCTGAATTGCTCGAGCCTGACGATAGCTGGCAACGGAATTCGCCCATTGCCCAAGATAACCATAACTCTGCGCGATCAGGTAATGGAGCTGACGAACGCGCGGCTGATCCGTCGGAAGCCCTTTACTCAACATCTTCACGGACATCGCATTAGCCTTGGCCCATTCGCTGCCGCGACGCCACTGCGCCACCCCCTGCCAGGTCATCGCGTCCAGATATGCATCGACTGGCATTGAATCCAGCATCTGATCAGCCAGCATCGCGGCCTTGGAGTACACATTCTTGTCGTTGTAGGCCGCATAATAAGTCATCGCCAGCATCGCATGACGCTTCCCCAAATCTGTCTGCGGCTGGCGCACCCACACAGCGCGACAGGCGTCACCAGTCGCGTCGTATTCATTGGGCATCTGCTGCAGCGCATCTGCCAGGCGGACTTCAATCTCCGCGCTCTGCGGATCCGCCGGATAATGCGCAAGGAACTGACGACAGGCTGCGGTCACTTCTTTGTTGCGAGCAACAGCCTCCAGGCCGTCAATCAGTTTCAGCATCATGTCGGCATGACGCATGTCCTGCGGATGAGCGTTGACAAAACGCTGCGTCACGCGGATCAGTCCGAAGACTCGTTGATTTGCGTGGTAGACATCGGCAAGCCGGACCATCACGTCGGCGGCCTCAGGAGTCGTCGCCTGAAATTTGCTGAGTTCGGTTTCCAGTTGCATGGCCTGACGCGAAACGTCATCGACGACTTGCTCAGCCGTTCCCGCAGGCGTGGTCTTTTCCTGAGCGTTCAGAGTCGGTTCAAACTGTCCGTTCCAAATCGCCAGGAAGGCAATCAGATATCCTGCACGGCGTTTCATACGGAATTCCTTTCAAACGAAAACCAGCACTTTACGAACGGGGCTCGGCGTGCCGAAGAGTTTTTCAAATCAGACGAATTGACATCACGGAGCCGCTTTGGTCAGGGCTTCAGAAATCTTCTTGGCATCGACGGCCAGCGGGCTTTCCGGATAATCTGAAATCAGTTGATCGAATCGACGGCGAGCATCTTCTTTGCGATTCATCCGGTACAGGCAGCGACCGTAGTTGAAGAGAATCACGTCCAGAAATCTGGCATCTGGATGGCTGGCCAGAACTGTTTCAAACGTGTCAATCGCGCGGGTGTAATCCTTTTGTCGATAGTAATAGTTGGCCATCTTGGCGACTGCTTCTCCGACGCGACCACTGTCCGGATACTGGTCGAACACTTTCTTGTATTCCTGAAAGGCCCGATCGTACAACTGGTTGGCCTGCTGCTCAGGAGCTTCCGCTGCCATTTCGTCGTAGCACTCGGCTATCCCGAACTGAGCATCGCCGCGGAGCTGGCTGGTCTGCATATTCACCAGCCTCGCGTAAATTCCAATCGCCCGATTGTAGTTCTTCTGTTTACGGGCCACGTCCGCGAGCTGCAGCAAAGCATCATCGACAAATCCGCTCTCCGGAAATTCACGCTGCAGCCGCGAAGCCATCACGGCCGCCAGGTCCAGTTGATCCATGGCAAAATAAATCCGCCACAGTTGCACGTAGGTTTCTTCCAGAACCTGGCCGCCGGTCTGCGTGGCTTCCTGCATGATTTCTTCGCAAACCTGCAGAGCACTCTGGTACTTGTAGTCGGCGTTTTCTCCCAGACCGAATTCTTTGTAGCGATTGCCGATGTTCATCAAAGCATCGGCAGTCTTCAGTTTTGTTCGGACTCGCAGTTCTTCATCAGAAATTAGCGCACGCGTGACGCGGACGCCTCCCAGATTTCCTTCGATGGTTCGAGCGTCGGCGATCACAATTCTGGGATCGGTGGAAAGATTTCGATCATCCATGTAGGTGATCCGAAGAATGTCGCCGGGCAACGCTTCCAGTTGATCATTGCTTTCAATGGGCTCAGCAGATTTTGTGAGCTGGACAATTCCGCGAAACATTCCGCTGTGGACCGTGCCGTCATCCACGGGTTCTGCAGGTACGGCTGCGGAGGGAGTTGCTTCCGGGGTTGTCGAAGTCGTCGGAGGTGCCGGAGCCGCCTTGCCGGGAGTGACACTCGTGGCAGTTTTAGCGTCTTTCTTCTCTGTCGAAGCGGGTGTCTGTGTCGCGGAAGAATTAGGTTCTGCCGGAGCCGACTTCGCATCGCTGCTGCCGTCCTTCGCTTCACCCACCGTGGGTAACGTCGGTGCCAAGCTGGGTTTAATGGCAGCTTCCGAGAACGTCACTTCGATTCGGTCGACTCGTTTCAGGCGTTCGATTTCTTCTTCAGATTCCGAGCCATCGGCGGCTGCACTGTCGGCTGCAGCCTTGTTGGTTCCGGGCGCTGTCGGTGTTTGAGTGATGACCTGTTGATTGGCAATGGCTTCCTCTTCCAGTTCTTCGTCAGTCTTTGCCCGATAGACTTCAACGACCGCTGTCAGCGAATCAGCGGCATCGCCCAGATCGCGGTCGAGATCAATGATCTGAAGGTTGACGGACTTGTCCAGCACGACGCCCTGCAAGGTCTCACTGAACGCACCGTCCATGACCTGAGCCATCGCGTTGCTGACTACCGACACTGTCTTCGCAACCGGACGATCAAAAGTTCGATCGGCGGTGTGTGAATCGACGTAGGTAATCCGGACCTCATCATTGCCGATGACTTCCAGACGACCATTTCCCGGCTGCGTTTTCCCCAGAGCCGTGGCGATGCTGCCAAGGGCGATCCGAACATTTCGCCCGACCGGGTAGCACTTGACGAGTTCTGAATCTCCCGACTGAGTTTCGCACTTCACGTCGATCGCCTGATTGGTCTCCAGCACTGCCAGGTCGGCATCTTCAATCCTGATGAAGAACCGTTTACCGGCCTCCGCTTTCGGGACCATCGCGTCGGTTTCTGAAACGTTGGTCCCGACATTCTCCAAAGCTGCAATCGCACGGCTGTAGTGACCCAACTGGAAGTGGGCGAGTCCGATATAGTAGTAGGCCTCATTGACCTGAGGACTCACCGGGAACTTTTCGATCACATCACGCATCGTTTGAAAGCACTTCCCGTGGTTGCGGGCTTCGAAGTGTGAGATCCCCAGTCGCAGGGTCGCGTCGGCTCGCTGTTCTTCGTCGGAGTTTTCTTCACTGGCAGCCGCTTCGAAGTGCAGTCGGGCCTTTTCGTACGCTCGATCTTTTTCCAGGTAATATTGCCCCAGCCTCATGTGAGCCACAAAGCGGTAACGACTGCGAGGGTACCGTTCGAGAACAGAATCCCAAATCTCGATGGCCTTATCGGGTTCGTTCGCTTCCATGCGAGCGTCTCCCGCTTCGATCAGTTTGGATGCCGTTCGATCTTCCACGATCGAACCCCGCAATCCACCGACGGCTCCACCCTCGCTGGGCGATTCCGCCGTTGATTCCTGAGCGACGGCACCAAGCAAGCAGAAATCTGAAAACGCAATGGCGGTGAAGGCTGTCAGAATCAACAGCGATCTATGAAATCTGAGAGATGCTCTCACGTCCGGCTACTTTTTTTGGAGAACGCCACGTGGTGGCGGGAATCTGAACACGAGAACTTCCGGGGTCAACAAAAAAGGTCGGCTCGGCAAAATGTCGAGCCGACCCTGAATCATGTACCGGGTATTCCCCGAGCCAGAGAATCTCCATCCTCTCCGGCTGCAACTACTTTCTACTTCGAAATGGCACTCTACTGTGGGTCTGTCAAACCTTGATTCTGGGGAGATGATCGTAGCCACGTTCGCCAGAACGTGGGCAATATTCTCGCCAAAACCCACGCTCTGGCGAGCGTGGCTACCTCAAAAACTCAGCGCTGACAGAGCGCTACGCAAACAGATCCGCAACTGGTTTTCCGTTGTCCACAAGCTTCATTGGTCGTTGCAGCGGCGTCATGACTTCCTTCGCGGGGTCGATGCCGAGAGACTGACAGAATGTGGCATGCAGGTCGGCCACTTTGACCGGGTTGTCCTTCGGTGAATATCCGTCTTCATCCGAGGAACCGATGACCTTCCCGCCGGTAATACCACCACCAGCAACGAAGCAACTGAATACTTCGGACCAGTGATCGCGACCAGCATCCTCGTTGACATCCGGCGTTCGACCGAATTCACTCAGCATGACGATCAGCGTCTTCTTCAGCAAACCGGATTCGGCCAGGTCTTCAACCAGCGATGCCAGCGCCGGGTCCATGACTTCGCCGTGAGCCTTCATCGCAGGGAAGTTGGCCATGTGGGTGTCGAAACCGCCACGATTGACCTGCACGAAGCGCACGCCGGTTTCCACCAGTTGTTTGGCCAGCAGAACTCCGCGTCCGAAGGTATTGTCGCCGTATCGGTTGAGCATCGTGGTCGGAACTTTGTCGAGTTCAAAAGCCGCCAGTGCCGGGCTTCGCATCAGCTTTACAGCATCATCGATCGCCGTTTTGGAGGCGACGTTGGATTCTCCCGGATTCCGGGCACCGTAGCGATCATTGAACCGAGCGAGCGCGTCGAGTCGATCGTTGCCGCGAACCTGTGTGATGCCTTCCGGAAAGGCGAGATAAGGATCTCGTTCACCTGGAGCGCCGACGAAATAGGCTTCACAGGCCTGACCCAGATAACTGGCCCGTGGCGCTCGGCCGCTGATCGAAACAAACGAGGGCAAATCGCCGAGTTTCGCTTTCTCGTGGACAACGACGGAGCCGAATCCGGGATGAACGATGTTGGGCGTTTGCAGATAGCTGGTCTGCAGATTGTAGGTGCCCAGACCGTGATCTCCCTGTGTTCCGGCGATAGACCGCACGATGGAACAGTGATGCATCTGTTTGGCAAGCTGCGGGAAGATCTCGGAAATCTGTATTCCGGGGACCGATGTGTCAATCGGCTTGAACTCACCCTGAGTCGGCCGACCTGGCTTTGGATCCCATGTATCCAAATGACTCATTCCTCCGCCGTTCCAGAAGAAGATGACATGTTCGGCCTTTGTCTGCTCCGCTTCCCCTGCACGGGCAACCAGCTCCGACAACTGCAGACCAAACAGCGTCGCGCCGGAGGCTCCCAGCATCGACCGGCGACTCATTTGATAACCAAGACATGGTTTCATCAGCAAACTCCTTGTTCCATATCGGAGAGAAATAAAAAAGAGTGTTCAACACAATCGGACTGTTAATCGTGGGATAAGCTTCCAGCTTGTCATCAAAAATCGTGGGACAAGCTTCCAGCTTGTCATCAGAATTACGGGACAAAACGAAATTCGTTGCAGTTCAACAGTATCCAGCGCAAGTCGGCCATGCCATCCTGCGGATTTGCGGAATTCTTCACCATCACGACACCTTCCTGCAATTCATCCGCCGAAGGTGCCCGTGTCAGGATCTCAAGGTATGCCAAGTCGATGGCCTTCGGAATGTTCTGTTTTGGCCCGACCAGCAGTTCGTGTGTGGGTTCGAGTTCACCGACGCGAGCTGCTTCATGACTCAGCCGACCGTTGAGCAGCATCAGTGCCTGTCGCATTGATGGAGCATGATCTCGGGTTTCACCCAACTGCACGCGTTCCGGCTGACCAAACACGCGAAGGAAATGTTCGGGATCGGCCGGAGACGCCATGCGGAACGAGCTGGCAAACATCGGATTGTCGTCCAACAGTTGCCGCGTGAATCGCTCGATATAGGCATAGGAATTCTCCTGAGCCTTCATCAGCATGCGTTCGGCTTCAATTTGCTCGGTGGACATCGCACTCATCTTTTCGACGACAACTTCGTCGTTGCCTTCCTGACTATCCTCAAGAATCTTGGCAAAGTCCAGCTCGATGGCTCCTTCCAGATTGTATCCCGGAGCCTGTTCGGATGCCGCTTCGGATGCCGCTTCGTTGGACGCCATGCTGGGTTCCATCGCCTGTCCGTTGTTCCCGGTCAGTGACCTCGCTGCCAATCCCTGACCGCCGGCTGGCTGTTTCACGACCTGCATTTCGGTCCAGACAGTCTTCATGTTTTTCCCGGCGGGATGTTTCACATGAAACAAATGCCCGGCGGTGACGATGCTGTCATACAGAGCCTCGCTGTTCATCCGTCGCGCTGGCAGAGCAAGGAAGGATTCTTCGAGTTCTTTGCGGAGCTTTTCGTCGGCCACCGAAGAATGTCCGCGCTGATACACTTCGCTGGAGACGATTGAGCGAACCAGAGTCCTCAAGTCATACCCGCTGGCGACAAACTCATCGGCCAGATAGTCCAAAGTCTGCGGATGGCTGGGTGGATTAGCCTGAGTAAAGTCATCCAGCGGATTGACGAATCCACGACCGATGAGTTCGCTCCAGACTCGATTCACAAAGCAGCGGGAGAAGTAGCGATTCCGCGGACTCGTGATTTGCTCAGCGAGCTGCATCCGCCATTCACTCTCGAGATTGCGACCTCCCGCAGCACCGATTTTACGGACTTCAGAGCGGGTCTCTTCCAAGCTTTCGTCGCGATCGTTTTCTCGGGTGCTGCGTTCGACCTTTTTGTCAGCATCCGCCAATAGATCGTCAAGGGCTTCATCTGGCTTCGAAGCAGACTCCTGCTGTGCCAGCAAAGCGGCCTTCTCCTCAGCCAGAGCCTTCCGGCGGGCGTTCAATCGCACAACGCTCGGATGATCTTCGGGGAGAAGTTCAAACGGGAACCGCGGAGTGATGGGCTTTCGATCTTCCAGCTTACCGACACCTTCCGGTGGCCAGAGCACCAGCGACTGTTCGGCCTCAGTTGTGTAGATCGTTTTCGTAAACTGGCTTTCGACGCGACGCGTCTTCCCATAGAAAGCCGCCAATTCGTAGAAGTCTTTGCGTTTCCACACATCAAACGGATGGTCATGGCACTGTGCACAGGCAACTCGTACTCCCAGAAATACTTGAGCAGTCACGCCCGCCATCGCCATCGGGTCGGCACCATCACCCAGAATAAACGCCACTTCAGGCACGGCTCCCGCTTTGCCATTTTTCGAGATGAACTGACGGCAGAGTTCATCGTACGGAACGTTGTTCGACAGCGAACGATGAACGTAGGCAATCGCGGCAGATCCTCCTTCTGAATTGGAACGCAGCCTCAGCAAGTCCGCATAAAAAGTCGTCCAGCGATCGACGAAGCGCACGTCATTCATCCGCTTGTCAATCATCCGTTCGCGACGCTCGTTTTCAGGCCAGGCCAGGAACTCGTCCAATTCTTCCTTCGACGGAATTCGACCGATCAAGTCCAACGAAATCCGCCGAATGAACGCCAAGTCAGTCACTGCAGGTTCCGAAGGATGGGTGACCCCACGGATCTGATTCTCCTGAGTCAACGCATCATCAATGGACTTCGCATGGATCGGCGTCACTGCGGCTTGCGGAGTTGCTGTGCTGGTCGCGGAATCTGCTTTCGGCTGATCCGCAGCGCGCAATCTGGTCAATACATTACCCACTGACAACACAGCCAGGAACGACAAAACCAGAACCTGCAAACGAGGTATTCGACGAACGCCAGATCGTGCCACGCATTGAATCCTTTGTGAATCTGAGTCAGCGATACTGCCAAGCTGGCGCCGAAACGCAAGTCGCAAAAATGGCTGAGGATGATTTCATCGTCACTTGTCCAGCAGACGACGTCCGGAGCGCCAGAAAACATTCGTGCGAAAACTGCTGCACTGACACAAAATAACGAGAGTAGCCCAAACTGCAAGTACAAATGAGCACTTGTGCTCGTTTGTTTACGTCTTGGATCAAAATCGATCGGCATGGCATCCACCACGTTTTTTGTAGCGGTGACCAACATTGGGCCTGCCAACCAAGGGGCATTTTCGGCCAAAGCTGGCCAATTTGTGAATCTGCGATTCCCGTAGGGTGCGTGCAGCGAAGCGCAACGCACCATGACTGTCGATAAATCCGCAATGGTGTGTTTCGCTCTACTGCACACACCCTACTGTAATTTGACAAACTGTTCAGCCTTGCATTTTAGGCTCCCGCGTCTTGTAAGACGCCTGCCCTCGCCTTACGATTTGAAGAGGACACAAGATGTCCAACGCGAAACTGCCACGTCTCGGGATACTTACTCAAGGAATTGAATTATGAAACTGCTGACTTTAAGTTCCGTCCTCCTGCTGACGAGTGTGTTTGCATTTCTGCCTGCGGACACTGATGTCCAGGTTGAAGGGATACATCTTTGCTGTGGGTCCTGCGTTGATGCTGTCAATGACGCATTGAAAGATATTGATGGCGTGACGAAGGTCGCCTGTGACCAGAACACGAGAGTTGCGAGCTTTAAGGCTTCCAATGACGAAGCCGCCGAAAAGGGCATCAAGGCATTGTCAGAGGCTGGATTCTTCGGTACCGCCAAACTGGGTAAAAAAGAATTGACATTTCCCGACGCTGGCGCGAAAAAGGATGCCAAGTCGGCGAAGATCAAGTTTTCGGGTGTGCATCTCTGCTGCAGATCATGCGTCAAGGATGCACATGCGGCCTTGAAGGACGTCAAAGGCGTCTCGAGCATTGACGTTGATCGCGAAGCGGGAACAGTGACTCTCAACGGCTCCGACATCCTCCACACCGATGCGCTCGACGCCCTCAACAAAGGCGGATTCTACGGCAAGATCGCCGAGTAACCCTGCGCGACTAATTCGGCGGTGAGTCCGTAGGCCGGACCATGCGCAGCGCAGTTCCGGCAATTGCCCGACACCTGCCGGAACTGCGCTGCGCTTGGTCCGGCCTACACACAAAAAACAGCATGGTCAGTGAGCAGTCCAGTTCAGCATGATAATTGAAAACTCTTCGATCCGGCCGCAGCGATGCAGCGGTCATTGCGAGGAAACGCTTCAGCATACTCTATGCAGCGGGCCACCCGGCGCGGCGAGGGCATCGACTTTGCGACAGGTGGCAGGATCGGTCTCTAACGCCGGTGCCAGATGCGCCTTGATGCGGGCGTCGATGACCATCGGGCCTCGACAGCCCCAGTGCTTCTGTTCGATGAACGCATCCACGCCAAAAATATCCGCTGCGGGATTGCTGCGAGTGAATGTCACCCATAGAAAATTACTCAGCGACGCGCCGCAGAACCGTGCGTCATCGACCAGCACAATCAAGGGAAAGCCGACCAACGCTGCGGGATCGACATGCTGCAGCGCATCGCACAGCACCTGCGGAAAAGGATCGTATGCATGTGGTCCGACAGACCACTTTGGCCCGGAGACTGCCAGGATTCCGGGCTGGCAGACTGTGGCTTCCGCAAAACCCTCCGGCAGTCGAAGCCCTGCGGGCACCTCGGTCGCCAGCTTTCGCCGCACGGGGCCAGCCGCAGCCATGACGAGTTTCGATCCGCAGTTGAGCGCGCTGCCGCTGTAGTCGAGCGTATCGATGGTCGTCCGAGTCTGAAAATGCAGATCGCGGGTAAGATCGATCCTCTGCAGAATGTGTCGCAGGAACGCTGCTTTGTCGTGAATATCCAGTTGCGGATCATCTTCCTTCGCGGCGATCAGCAGGTACTTGGCCAGCGACAATTGTCCCTGTCCCAGAATTGCATTGGCATTGGTCAGCAGTTCCTGCGGCATACGTTCAGCACCGTATGGCACATAACGTTCACTGCCGATCGCCAACAGCAGCGGATGCACGCCGGCTTCATCAACCGCGTGAACTGCATGCACTCCGGGAAGGACAGCCGGGATGGCAGGACCGGTGAGTTCATGAATCAACGCGCCGAAAATCGAATCTTCCTGCGGAGGCCGACCGACGACCGTGAATGGCCAGATGGCGTCGCGGCGATGATAGACGGCATCGACATTCACCACCGGAAAATCATGGATCAGACTGTAATATCCGAGATGATCACCAAACGGACCTTCCGGCAGAACTCGATCCGGATCAATTGTCCCCGAGATGCAGAAATCCGCATCGCCACAGATCATGGGGCCTTTGCTCTGGCGGATCATGCGGAGGGCTCGGCGTGACAACGCGCCGGCAAAAGCGACTTCCGGAATTCCGTCCGGCAATGGCATCACGGCGGCGACCGCCAGTGATGGTGGGCCCCCGACCAGAATGTTGACGCGCAGTGGCTGACCTTTGCGAATCGCGGCCGCATGGTGAAATCCGATGCTGCGATGAATCTGATAATGCAGACCGACTTCTTTATCCGGCTGATACTGATTGCCGCTGATCTGAACTCGATACATGCCGAGATTCGAATGGACGTAACCCGGTCGAACGGGATGCTCAGTGTAGACCTGAGGCAACGTGATAAACGCTCCGCCGTCGTTCGGCCAGCATTTCAACTGCGGCAATTTGCTGAGCGATGTTGTGCATTCCATGACGGGGCCGGATCGTCGCTTCGCACAACGCATGGAAATCAGTGTCCGCAGCGTCGATGGAATTCGCAGCGGGTTCCTGAGAACGAACAGCGGATCTTTCTTCGACTGCACCAGAGCTTCAACTCCGCTCAAAGCGTCGCGGAAAATAAACTTCGCGCGGTCCAGCGTACCGAAGAGATTGCTCACCATCGGAAACTGGCAGCCCACCACGTTCTCAAACAGGATCGCCGGGCCTCCGCGTTCACAGACACGACGATGAATCTCCGCCGCTTCCAGCTCCGCATGGACCGGTACCTTCAGTCGCAGGAGCTGGCCATGTCGTTCCAGATCACGCACACATTCCTGAAGGCTGCCGTATCCCATGATTTATACGCCAAGATCCCGTTCGATTCGTTCCAGCCGCTGTTCCACTGAATCCAGTGCATTCTGGAGTGTAGACATGTGCGACGTGATTTCACGCAGTTGAGTCTGCAATCCGTGCAGCAATGCGGAATCAAATGCTACCACCGGAGCCGCTGCAGTCTGAGACGCTGCGACTGCCGGAGGCCGCGCCGGGACAGGTGCAGCCGACGGGGATGACGCTGGAGGTTCATCGTCGGCCGACGAATTGGCCACCGTCATCGTCATATTTTCTTTGGGAAGATAAAGGGTGTGATCGACTTCGACGCCGCGACGTTCGAGGCTTCCAGTACTCTGCACGAAGCCCTTTGCCTGCATCGAAAGCAGATCAGCCTTCAGGTGATCCTGACTGTCAATCCGCACCATGCGACTCGCTCGCGTTCGCAATTCACCGGGCTGTTGCCGCCCTCGCAGCAACAATTCGCACAAAACTGCAAACTGTGTCTCAGTGAAATCAAACTTGTGACGAATGTAATGGCGATACCGAGGCGCTCGGCCACCATCGGTGAAAACTTCCGCGACCAGCCCCAGCGTCCGCAACTGCTCCAGCGCGTCGGCGACTTCGGCTTCTGAGTATTCAGTCACCGGATCGCGGTTGCTCTTTTGATTGCAGCCCGTTGTGGCACCTTTGAGCGTCATCGGATACTGATCAGGTGTGGTAAAACCCTTTTCCATCAGCGTGCCGAGAACTCGCCGCTGCAGCCGCGTCAGTTGGCGAATCTGATTCTTTTCTTCGTCACTCATATTCTGTTTTCCGTTGTCACAAAAATTCAGTGGTAGCCTTTGGTCACCGAGGATCAATAACCATGTTGGACCCAGGGAATCTCAGTCGGCGGAGCGACGTAGGCGATGTCGCTCCGCCGACTCGCATTCCTGTTCTCAACTTGTTCGAAACCAAAGCGCCGGGTGGTTACCATAAGTCGCCTGTAATTGTAACCACTGCGTCAGACCCACAGAATCTCAGTCGGCGGAGCGACTGAGCTACGCGGTCGCCGCAGTATTGTAGAGCATTGGAAAGAACTGTCCCCCCAGCGGCTGTCCTGACGGAATTACGGGAATCCCAGCCAGCAGCGGCTCGTTCGATTCACTATGCACGCCATCAAGGACTGAATTGATGACGACCGCGCGGCGGGGATTCGGTGTGCGGTTTTCGAATGAGCCGTGAATCGTGAGCGGATGATGAAAGACACATTCTCCTGCCTTCAATTCGACCGGAATATGCCGATTGAATTGCTGCCACTGTTCTGCATTCAGCACTCCCTTGATGGCATTCATGTCGCCCGCAAGGCCAGTAATTGGCAGCAGATTCCAGAGATGGCTTCCCGGGACGTAATGCACGCACCCGTTATCGATTGTGCTGTCGTCCAGGCCGATCCAGCACGTCAGGTGGGCCATGGGCATCGTGCGAGTCCAGTACGAATAATCCTGATGCCATGCGACGACACCGCCATGCATGGCCGGTTTGCAGAACAACTGGTCGTGCCAGAACCGGACTGCCCCACCAAGCAACTGGGATGCGGGCGTCGTGAAGGCCACGTTCCAGAGGATATCATGGAACGCGGGGGTAATGCGCCATGCACCGAGGGCATGAAACAGGATACGACTCGGATCCGGGGATTCATTCGAATTGTATTCGTACCAGAATTCGGATCCGGGATGACCGGGTTCCGTGAGTGTCGCCAACTCCATTCGTAACTGTTCGATCTGCCGGTCCGTCAGGATCTTTGGCCCTGCGACGTAGCCGTACTCATGGTAGAAAGCGATTTGGTCCGCTGACAGTTTCCACTGCACACGTTCTTTTTCAGTGGCCGACGACACAAACAAATCATTGATCGGCTGATGAATCCGCGACAGATCCTGACCATTCATTCTGCATCTCGCACAATCTGGTGACATTCAAGAAACGTAGTCAAAGAATTTCATAACTCACGCGGTCATGACTTAAAACGGGCGAGCGGCATGCGTCAGCTTGCCGGTACAAGAACAAGGTACCGGAGGGCTGACGCCCAATAGCACTCGATTTCTTTATCAGCCGGTACGCGTTAGCGTCCGGTTTACTTTTGGAAAACCGGGTGCTAACGCACTGCGGCTGATACGAGTTGCGATCAAACTGAGTGCCATTGGGCTGACGCCACTCCGCTCGCCGACCGCATCCAGCAGCGCGGAGTGTATCGAACTTTCTGGCTGCTGCGAATCGGTGGTCACTCGACTCTTCGTGTCGAGCCGCGATCAGACCACAATCCCGATGTTCGACAATACGGAGCAAATTCAGATGTTCGCTTGCCGAACTCAGATGACTCCACCAGAATCGGTCCCAATGGCGTGGACTTAAGGCGAGCGGGGTACGTAAGTGCCCTGATTTTCGCATCATTCGC
>JAYTAK010001173.1:0-6179 GCA_043737515.1 Candidatus Kuenenia sp.
GCAAATCCATCGAACACCCGAGTCATGCCTTAAAAAATCCAACAGCTCTGGGACGCGAATCCCCGCGCGCAACTCGTGGCAACGAATCAAAAAACAGAAAGGAATTCAAAATTTGTTTTGAATCAGTTGTTGACCAATCTAAAGACCGTCGCTTATTGGTTATGCTGGAATTCTTCATCCTCTTGCAAACTTACCGAACTTCACGACGTGACTTCCATCGGAGCAAAATACGATTGACACTCCACAATGCAAGCGTCAACCAGAACGCCCCCATCCCAATCCCCATCAGAAACGGAGTAATACCCATTTCGATGAAGACAACTGCGAACGTAAGAACTAGCGGACCTATGATGAATCCCACGACAGCAACGCTCCAAGTAAACTCCACCGCCGCCGGAGAATGATCCGCCTGCGTTGCGCTTGAAGTCAAAACAATTGCGTGGGTATTTCGCCGAAAGCCAACGGCCTTCACCATGAGCCACAACAATACGACAAGACCAAACAATGTCCCTTCAAAGTACCCAGGCGGGCGATGCGAGTTGATGGTAATCTCGGTAAATACGGAATAAACAATACAACTTAATCCGTAGGCGATTACAGTCGTAGCAACAAGTGAATTCGCTCGTTGGTCAGTCGGCGAGACGCTGATGCTGCTCCACCCCGGGGCGAGATCGGGAGTCGAAGGTGGAGTATCTGCGTCCGCTTCCGGAGTTTGATACGGGTTAACAGGCATCACACTCCTCTCATGAAAGCATAACGAATTGCGATCTATGGGTCTGGCGATTTGCCGACGTATAGATCGTGCGTTGAACTTTTCCGCCTCGTGGGATTGGGCGCAAGTCTGCGGAATCAATCGAGGTCACTCAGCGGGACGATGGAGTTTACCAGGTGACGAAGGGCTTGTCACGTCGATTTGCCTGGCGGTGGCGATTCCGGTGGCGGCGATTGGCGTAGTTGTAGTCTGCGTTGAAGAGCGGCGTGGGGTGACGCTCTGCGGGTGCGGGACGAAAAATCGGGCTCAACGACAAACTCAGTGCGCGTCACACATTGATCGCCATGAATGCGATTCATCCTGAAAGGATTGCAGAAATTAGCCGGTGGTCGCCGACAGGCGCACCACCGGTCAAGAAAGCGTGGTGCCACGCATCCTGCAGGGATGCCAGAAGCGCGAATCTGGCACCCTGATCAGGGTGCTGAGGCAGTTTTTCCAACGTATCCGGTGGTGGCGCTCTGCTTACCACCGGCTAATTTCTCGAACCGCTTCGCGGTAAAGCACACAATTCACAAAGGTGCGATCTGTCCAGTCCGTCGAAAGAGGTGGGATTCTGAGTCTTGTTCTGATGCTGATGCTGTGGCTGGAGTTGAAGATTTGAATTCCTGAGCGAATTGTTGGCTGAACCGAATCGAGTGTTCCCCATCCGGCTTCATGCCGGTGGAAACCCGGTTTGCCGACTACCAAACGAACCGCCTCGCTATTATTCCGGCCCCCAACTGGCTTCATGCCAGTGGATGCCAGGTTTGAAAACTTCGCGGATTTGTTGCCAGCGTCGCTGACGCAGGACCGGCCATAGTTTCCAAACCTGGCTTCCACCGACGCAAGCGGGCTGTTGATTTAAGTTTGTAGTCCCGCCTTCAGGCGGTTTTTTATCCGATACCGCCAGTGAATTCCGGCTGAAGCCGGGACTACGAACGAAATGGCCACTAAATCAACAGCCCGCCAGGTCGAGTGGGGGAGCGACCTCCTGGGTTCTTGTCGTTTTAGTTGCCAAACCTTGGTCCACTGGCACGAGGCCAGTGGGGCAAATAGAACTGACGTTCTTCCCGCCGGAACTGCGAGACCTATGAATCACGCAATCCACAAAAATGCCATTGCAAACTCAGGACTGGAGAGATCGCACACATTCACTACGACATTTTTCACATCACCATGCTGGCCATCGACTTCCTGTTTCAGTCGTTATCCAGGATGCTCACCAGCGCACTTCGCAGGGGACTGAGCTGGTACGACGGGTCACCGAGCAGTTCAAAGAAGAGATCTTCGTCGTCCTCGTCGATTGTGTCGTTAATCGGTGCCAGATCCTGAAGAATCGTGGTCTGCCTTGACTGGAAGAGCAGCCGACGCGGGAGAGTCGTGTAATCGAGACCCGGGATGGCGGAACCCGTCGTGGTCAATCGGATGACCAAAGCGTGCTCAACCACGCCACCCCGAATGACAGGCACCTGTATCGGCACGGCTGTGCCTTCCGAGACCGAAATGAACGACGTTCCGAAGCTGACGGTCGTGGTAGACGCGCCGTTGATCAGGTACGCGGCGAGCGTTCGGCCCAGCAGCGGAGCCGAGTCGAAATTGTCCGCCGTGATGATACGACCATCGACCAGCACATCGTCTTCGCGGCTCACAGGCGTGCCAAGTTCTCCGCCGGTGAAGGCCGTTGCAC
Source organism: Candidatus Kuenenia sp. (assembly GCA_043737515.1). Classification (GTDB taxonomy): domain Bacteria; phylum Planctomycetota; class Planctomycetia; order Planctomycetales; family Planctomycetaceae; genus SXXK01. Next base: position 2,439 of record JAYTAK010001173.1, read on the forward strand.
CGTTGACTTCCAGATGCTGACGATACAGTCCAAAGCCTCCGTTGTTGGTCGGCGAATTGAAGTGCGCGGTCGTGGCCATGCGGTCGCTGAGCAGGCTCTGGCCGTTGACCCGCGACCACGCCAGCACCGTTGCTCCGTAGCAAACACCGGCGACGTATTTGTCCTGTTCGACGAAGTCGTTGATCAGTTCGTTGACGGCATTGCGCACGGCCGGGGAACCTTCATAGCTCGCGTTGCTGTAGGCAAATGGCCGGGCGAACTGGTAACTCGCCGCGCCCCAACCGCCGACAAACACGATCGCGGAATAGTCGCCCGCATTTGCAGCGGACACCACGACATCGACTCGCACCGCCCCGTCTCCTTCGCCATAGCCCGTGCCGCTGTGAGGAATCGCCAGTGCGGAAGAACCGGCTCCGACAATCACCGGAATTCCGGCCGCTTCGAGCGCGAGGCGTGGTTCGGAATACTCGCGGTAGTAGAAGTCACGATTCGCGATGACGAGCAGGACCGGCTGCACCGGGACCGGCAGCGGAGCGTCGTTGTCAGCGATCGTCAGCCCGCCGACATTTTGCGTGCCGATGGAATAAGTCGAGTTGGCGTTCAATCGCAGCGAAACGGTTTCTCCGGCATCGACAACTCGTTCATCGATCGGGCGAACCGTGATCGTCGCGGACGACGCTCCGGAGGGAATCGTGACAAAGCCCGGCAGTCGGTCGTAGTCAAAACCGTTCGTCGCCGTTCCTTCGATCGCGTAGCCGACGGTGAGTGGACTCGTTGTCGCCCCGATGCGCGTCACCGTGAATATTCCCGTGTCTCGGCCAGTTTCGGACGCTGCTGCATCCGTCACCGCCAGCGTCACAACAGGCAGCGTGGAAGTGATGCCGTCGTTGTCGAGGATACTGACGGTCGCCGTGCGATTGCCGACCGCATAGTTCACTGAGTTTGGATTGATGGTCAGCACCACGGTTTCGCGGTTTTCGATCGTGGCATCGTCGATCGGTCGCACAATGATGTTTGCGGACGTCTGATTCGCTGCGAAATCGACTCGCTGCGGAATCGCGTCCACGTCTGAAGCTGTCGCCGTTCCCGGGCCGAACTGCAGCCACACGGTCAGCGGGCGAGTCAGATCGCCGTTGGCTCGCGTGACAGTGAAAACGCCGGGATCGAGATTTGTTTCGAACGCCGTGCCATCCGTCGCCGCAATACTGACCGTCGGCGCGCCGGCAACCAGATCGTTGCTGATGATGCTGATCGAAGCTGTGTGAGTCGTCCCGCCAATCAGCGAATAATTCGCGCCGGGATTCAGCGTGACAGTGATGGATTCGTTCGATTCGATTGCCGCGTCATCGACCGGCGCAACGAAGACGTAGACCGTGTTCTGATTCGCCGGGAAGTTGACGACTCCGCTCATCGGCACGAAGTCACTGCCGACAGTCGCCGTGCCTCCGACCGAATAACTGACCGACAGCGGCTGCGACAGGTTCCCGCCTCGCGTGAACCGAAATGCCGCTGTGCCGCGTCCCTGCTCTGTCGCGATCGGATCGGCAGCGTTGACGGTGACCAGCGTTGGTCCATTCGTGAACAGCGGCCCCGCGTCAGCTTCCAGCAACGTGCGATAGACATGCGCCGTAGACAGCGGTTGATCCTGAGCCGTCAGCACTCCAAAATAGCCGGTTTGTCGCGGTTCGGGCTGTCGCGTGAACTGGTAATGCACGTAGGCGTCAAGTCCCGCCGCGTTCTGCATCTGCAGATAGTCGCGCATGACATCGGCCATGCCCGGATCTTCAGTCGCCGGGATGAAGATGTCCTGATAAAGCGGATTCGAGCCAATCAGTCCCGGGCCGCCTTCGTACGCCAGCAGCCGGATGTCGCGATTGAACACTCGCGAATAGTCATCAGCAATCCGCTGATGTGCAAGAGTTGCCTGAACCCCAAACGGCAGGTTCGTTCGCAGGTCGTTCAGAATCTGCGCCGGAGTCGTGTCGGCAGTGTACGTCGCCAACTGAGCCGCACTCGGCCCGAAGTACGGAGCGATCGCGACGGCATCGAGCGAACCGCCGACGTTTTCCAGAATGCGTTCTGCCACCCACGAGTTCGCCGCCTGACCTCCCACGGTTCGGACGATGCGTCCTGTTTGTCCGGCGAAGACGTTCGACCAGACGTCCATGTCACGACGAATCTCACGGCCGACAAACTGCCAGGTCGTGAGACCGGAATTCTCCGGCAGCCGGATCTGCTCGGCGATCCACGGAGCCACTTCAAAACCTGGTGCCGTGTTCCAGACTTCGTTCGACCATTCGACATAGGCCGTGCGACCAGGCTCCAGATTGTCGCGAACATACGTCGCAAAGTTGCGAACGTACGTGTCGTCCGCCATGTGAGGCATGTTGAACCACGGATCGGCATCCAGTTCGTTCGCCAGTTGCACCATGTATTCGACTGCCATGCCATTGGCCATCGGACCGCGCAGTCCCGAGTTCTGCCGTGCGTCGTCAGTATCGCGTCGATCGTTCCATGTGCGAACGTCGGAAGTGTTCGTTTCCATCGGCTGCATGAATCGCAGGATGCCGAAGTCGTCGAGGCGCTCTTTGAACAGCGGATGAAACGGGGAGAACGTCGCGCCGGGTTCCCAGCGCTGCCCGGCGAAACTGTGTGTCACACCGCTGGCATCCGTGTAGTCCGGCATCCAGACGTGAACATCGTGGATCGGATCGGTCTCGCTCATCGAATCAATTCGCAGATAAATCCCGCCGTTCCCCGGCACCACATTCAGCAGGGCGAAGTGGTGACCGTCCGGCGTTGTTCCCCGAGATGTCTCACCCGCATCGAAGCCGAAGCTGACATCGCCTGTACCCTCCCATTCGACTCGATATTCTCCGCCCGGATAGTTGCCGCTCAACTCGCGAAACATCAGTGTGCCGAGTCGCTGCTGAATGAGTTGCCCGGCTTCGTTGACTCGTGAATTGAGCCTCGTCGGCCAGCCATTCGCATCGGTGTTCACGGCGAAGCTGCTGCCGTTGAAGTTCGCCTGCCCTGTCGCAGTGTTGTATTCGTGACTGATCCACGGTCGTGACTGCTGAAACACATCCGTGAACATCCAGTTCGGCATATAGTCGCGCACGTTGTCGAGATTCATTCCGATCGCCATCGGCGTGGACGCCAGCACGATGCGTGGTTCGAGACAATCTGCTTCCGCCGCCACACCCAAATAATTTCGTCGCCGACCGTCCCGACGCCCGTAGTTTTGTCGCGAAGATGTTTTCTGGAATCGCATGATGTTTTCTCCCGTTCAAACCAGCTTCCGACAAACGCGAACAACGCGCTGCCCGGTGGGCTGTTAAAGATAAATGTCAGGCGAAATACAGACCTTTCAGGGTTTCTCCGAATTTCATTGAAAATCGCCGATTTACGGCTCCATGCATCATGGGATAAGCTTCCAGCTTGTCAATTTTTCCAAAGAACATTGAGTTTTCATCCCACGATGGCAAGCTGGAAGCTTACCCCACGTACTTCTCAAAAACGCCCGCCTTTGTTCCGCTGTCCTGAAACAACCCTCGCACCGTAAACACCGCGCCCAGCGGATATTGTTCCGCGCCGACATCCGCCGTCCACATAAGATCGGTATGATCGTCATTCGCGATAGATACTCCGCGCGGCCAGGACTGAGGGACGTGTTGTTGAGTGAGCCGCGAGGCGTTAGCCGCGGGTTGTGCATTCGGTCAGCACCGGCGGCTAGCGCCT
>JAYTAK010001174.1:0-6174 GCA_043737515.1 Candidatus Kuenenia sp.
TTATGGCCCGTGTTGATGCAATAACACCGGATTTCAATGGGAGTTTCGTTTTTTCTCCTCCGATTGTGCTATCGGGGGTCACTTGATTGAGGACTAGAATCACAGCTCTCAGCAACGGGAACTATGTGGTGAACAGCCCGGAATGGGATAACGGGATAATGACGAACTCCGGGGCAGTGACTTGGGGTAGAGGAACGGCCGGCGTCAAGGAAGTCGTCAACCCAGCGAATAGCCTCGTCGGATTGACGAGCGACACGAATCTGCAGGCGGTCGTTCTCGATCCCGTCAACACGAGCTTTTTCGGGCCGTTCCTCTACGAGGGTGGCGGTCGTGTGCGCGTCAACTCCCAAGGTCAGAACGACGATGGGGCGTTGTCGACCTTCGCCGTCACCAACTCGGACGACGCTGGTTCCGGATCTTTTCGCCAAGCTATTATTGATGCCAACGCTTCAGCGGGACGGGATCTCATAAAGTTCAGCATCGGCATTGGATCATGGACGATTACTCAGATGTCGCCACTGCCGCTCATCACAGACTCAGTTGTGATTGATGGAACGACGCAACCGGGTTTTAACGGACGCCCGTTAATTGAAATTGATGGCACGAATGCCGGCAACAGTGATGGGCTTAAGATCACCGCAGGGAATTCGACCATCCGTGGCCTGATAATTGGAGGGTTTCAGCAATCAGGCATCGTCCTGGCTGATGGTGATAACAACATTGTCGAGGGCAATTTCATCGGCACGAACTGGCTGGGAACGGATGGAAATGGAAACGATTTTGGGGTTAAGATTGAAGCAGGTTCGGCCGGGAATCGCATTGGGACCGACGGAGATGGCGTGAACGATGCCGGTGAAATGAACCTTCTCTCCGGCAATCGCGCAGATGGCGTGCTCATCAAGGGCACCGGCAGCGACATCAACAGCGTTGCCGGCAACCTGATTGGGACGAATCTTACTGGAACTGAGGCCCTGCCAAACAATCATGGCATCCGGATCGAATCTGATGCACGCGGGAATCGTGTGGGCACGAACAGCAATGGAGTTGCGGATGCAGCCGAACGAAATGTGATTTCGGGTAATCGACTCAGCGGAGTTCTGATGATCAATCCCGGGACAGACGGAAACCTGGTCGCGGGCAATTTCATCGGAACTGACCTCACTGGATTGACGGCTCTGGGAAATCAGCACCACGGTGTCATCATGCTCGATCAAGCCAAAGGAAACTGGATCGGTCACAACGGTGACACCGCCAACGGCATTGCCGCACGCAATGTTATTGCCGGAAATAGCTATGACGGTATCTACATTGGTGATGCCGGGACGGACGGCAATTTCGTCATGGGGAATCTGATTGGAGTGAATGCGAATGGCACTGCGGCTCTCGGCAACAACTACGGGATTCGCATCGACAATGGCGCATCGCTGAATCTGATAGGGACAAATGCTGACAGCGTGGCCGATCTCGCAGAACGGAACATTATCTCCGGAAATCTAAGCGACGGTATCCTGATCAATGGCGTTGCAACGACCCGAAATACAGTCGCCGGAAATTTTATTGGCACGAATTCAACTGGGGCCAGTTCTGTCGGAAATAGTTGGAGTGGTGTGGCTATCATCGATGCTTCTAAAAATCAAATTGGCGGCAGATCGCCGGGGGCAGGAAACTTCATCAGCAATAATGCGTTTGACGGTGTCGCGATTCTTTCAGGAACAGGCAATGCAGTCGTTGGAAATTCGATTTCAGCAAACGGCTGGTTAGGTATCGATCTTAAACCCGACGGTGTGACGGCAAACGATCTCGATGACAGCGATACGGGCGCAAACAACCTTCAGAATTTCCCGGTACTTTCGAAGGTGACGCGTACCGCCGACAGCGCACAGATTGTTGGCACTCTGAGCAGCAGCCGCAGTATGACTTTCCAGTTGGATTTCTATGCCAGCGACTCGAAAGATGCGACTGGATTTGGTGAAGGTCGCTTCTATCTTGGAACCACGACGGTTCAGACAGACAGCAGTGGCAGCGGTGCGTTCAACGTGACGCTGCCCGTCTCAGTTGCCGTCGGTTCATGGATCACAAGCACGGCCACGGACGGAGGCAACAACACGTCTGAATTCTCGCAGGCTTTACGGATCAATACTGCTCCAACAGATCTGTCTTTGTCAAAATCGTCGATTGCGGAGAACCTGCCTTCGGGAACGATTGTTGGAACTCTATCCGCAACGGACCCGGATGCTGGTGACACATTCACCTATTCGCTTGTGACAGGTACCGGAGGCACTGATAACAGCAGTTTAACAATCCTCGGAAACACGTTGAAGACCGTGGCAAGTTTTGATTTCGAAACGAAGCCGACCTATGCAATCCGGGTCAAAGTCGCCGACGCCGCAGGATCGACGTTTGAGAAGCAATTCACTATCTCAGTCACAGATGTCGTGGAGGCAACTGTGATCACAAGCCCGGCTGCTGCAACACTGTCGCAGCGGCCCGTATTTTCGTGGAGAGCGGTTCCCGGTGCGACGTCTTATGATGTCTGGCTGAAGAAGAATTCGAACCCCAGTGCGTTTGCCACAGTCAACGTGACGACGACGTCGTATACACCGACAGCCGACCTTGGAATTGGTGGATTCACGCTTGCTGTCCGAGCGAAATCAGCAGCCCTTGCCGGGCCGTGGACGCCGAACTATTCGTTCGTTATCAATACAGCGACGACGATGCGTCCATTGGCGAAATCACAGCCGACGCTGCGGCCGACGATCAGTTGGGACGCTCTGCCGGGTGCGGTGAAGTATGATGTCTGGATCAACGATGTCTCACGAGGCACGGTGCCGTATATCCGCGATCCCAACGTGACAGGTACATCCTTCACACCACCGGCTGACATGCCGATAAGTGTTTACCGAGCCTGGGTACGAGGCACTGCCGGGGACGGCACAAATGGAACCTGGTCCAGTGGTGTCGAATACAAGACTATGCAGGCACCCACGATCACCGCTCCGCTGAATTCAACGTTCAATCAGCGACCCGTGTTTACCTGGAATCCGATTGCCGGTGCGACAACGTACGAGCTGCAGATCAGGAACAGAACTACCGGTGCGATTACATACAACCCGACTGGGCTCACCGCTGCCAACTGGACTCCGCCTGCAAACCTGCCGAACGGTCCTTATCGCTGGTGGGTGATGGCGGTCGGGCCGAATGGCTTGCGTGGATTCTGGACGGCTTCGGTCGATTTCAGTATCGGCGGTGATACGGCTCTGCTGACACCCGTTGGTACAATCAGTAACCGGCGACCGACGTTTACTTGGAAGACGGTCGATGGTGCAGTTCGCTATGAATTGTGGGTCACGAACGTCACTTTGAATACTCGATTGATCTACGAAACAAATCTGACGACAACCAGCTACACGCCACCGTCGTCCCTGGCGACGGGGACTTATCGAGCCTGGGTGCGAGCCGTGAGCGCATCAGGCACTTTCGGACAATGGAGTCCTCAAGCCGATTTTGTGATCGCACATGTTGAACCGGATCACATCGACTTGTTGGCGTCGTCCATTTCGGCACGACTGATAACGCGAGACGCCCTGGATCTGCAATTGGATCATCAAGATCAGGAATCAATTGCCTTCGTTCCGGCAACGTATTCGTTGATGACTGAATCACCACCAGTCTTAACTCCATCGGATGCCGACGCGACGTTGTATGATGCAGTGATGGAAGAATTGACTCACCTGGATTTCACAAGTTGAGTGGAACCGGATGAGCCGTCAGGCAAGCGACTATGGAGTGCGAAGACTCGTCATCGCCTTTTCTTAAACCGGTCACGGGCCACGATCCGGGCTAGTGCTCGGTCAGTCGTGCTTTGATGGATCGGGTGGCCGGGGCTGGACTGAGCGGAGCGAAGGAAGCCCCGGGGTTTCGGGCTGGTGCCCTCCAACCCTGGCCACCCATCAATCCATTGCTGACAGAGCAGTAGGATGATGATCATATTGTGACGGCTGTGTGAAAATCACTGCTCCATGCCCGGCAGGGGCGTGTTGATTTGGCCTGGATTCTCTGTAGGCAAGGCTCCAGACTGGCATCATGTGATGAAAACTCCGTGTTGCCTGGATGCACTGACAAGCTGGAAGCTTATCCCACGTTCAAAAACCACAATCCGCAGTGTGAACGGTTCTGGTCCTAAACTCAGTTTAACGGAACTGCAGCAAGTCGGTTGCGACGCCACAGTGGCGACTTGATAGTCCGCCCGTCGAGAATTCTGTACAGTTTTGCCTGGAATTCAGCGCCCGACTTCTCGACACATCGCGATTTGATGTTTGGACATGCCGCATGGTGACTCCGGATCAGCAGCAAAACATACTTTTGAAAGCCGCGAAGTCCGGCAATGATGATGCGCTCGGCGAACTGATCGAGGAATTCCGACCGCTGTTGCGCGCCGAAGCGATGCAAAGCCTGGCCGAGGTGCAGGCGCGAGTCGGGGCATCGGATGTTGTGCAGTTGACATGGTGGTCTGCGTTTCGGGCATTTCCCAGGTTTGAAGGCGACATTGATGCGTTTATAGGCTGGTTGAGGAGTATCCATGAATGCAACATCAAAGACGCCGTCCGCGATCAGCACGCCGACAAGCGCGCGATTGGCAGAGAAGTGGCCGCATCAGGTGTGCTGCCGGTTGCTCCTGGGAAAATCACGACTGCAAGTCAGCGGATGGTGCGGCGTGAACAGCAGGAACAGATGGATGCGTGTCTGGAGCAACTGCCGGTTGCCCAGCGGGAGGCCATTCGACTGCGATTCTATGAAGGACTGGCGGTCGCAGAGATCGTGCAACGGATGGGACGCAGTGAAACGGCAGTGGCCGGGTTGCTGAAGCGAGGCTTGAGTACGCTCAGGCAGTTAATGAAGGATGAAGGCAACCAATTGTAGGATGGGCATTCTTGCCCGTCACACTGTAGTTCTTGGTAACATCCCAGTTCTTGGTCGAATCGCAGTCGGGCAAGAATGCCCAACCTACGTCGTGAGGCTTAGGCTTAGCGGCTTAACGTTTGCAATACGCAGCATGAATATTTTTGAATCGAGTTTTCTCAATGACACAACCATCTGCCTCCAGCACTCCCGGAGAGAATCCTCGCCTCAATGCCATTCTGGCCGAGTACCTGAAGCGCAAAGACGCAGGGACGCCGATCGATCGGCAGGCAATGTTGCAGGCCTATCCGGATCTGGCGGACGGATTGCGATCTTATTTCCAGGCAGAAGCCATGATGGGCGGCATGGCGGTGGCGGAGACGGTTCGGCCAAAAACTCCCGTGCCACAACCACCGGCAAATGTGCGTGAAACCGTCCGCCCCAAGGCCGCACATTCAGACACCGCTTCCGAATTCCACAGCCGGTCGTTTGGCCGCTATGAGCTGCTTCGGCCACTCGGCGAAGGAGCCATGGGCAGCGTCTTTCTGGCTCAGGATACGACACTGGACCGCCAGGTCGCGTTGAAGATCCCGAAGACTGACGGCAAAAGCAATGTGGATTTCATGGCGCGCTTTTCTCGAGAAGCCAAGGCTGCTGCGGGGCTCAAACATCCGAACATCTGCAGCGTCTACGATGCGGGAGAACATGACGGAACGCCGTTTATCACGATGGACTTTATTGACGGCGTACCGCTGTCGAGGTTTATCGGGTCGAGACAACTGACTTCTGTGGACAGCGTGCTGCAAATGGTCGCCACGATCGCGGAAGCTGTGGGACACGCACACAGCAAGGGCGTGATTCATCGCGACCTGAAGCCGGGCAATATACTTGTCGATGCGGAATTCCGGCCGATCGTCACTGACTTTGGTCTGGCACGTCGCGCAGGGCCGAGTAACGAGTCGCGATTAACGCAGGAAGGATTGCTGATCGGAACACCGGCCTACATGGCTCCGGAACAGGTCAAGGGAGAACAGGCAAAGGTCGGACCGCGGAGCGACATTTATTCACTGGGCGTGATGCTGTTTGAAATGCTGACATCACGACTGCCGTTCGAAGGCGTCGAGGGTAGTATTCCCGACATGCTGGCACAGATCCTGCGAGACCATCCTCCGGCACCGGGTAAGTTTCGCAAAGATCTGTCGGAAGACGTCAATGATCTGTGTGTAAAAATGTTGAAGAAGGATCCGGACAAGAGATTCAATTCCATGCCAGACG
>JAYTAK010001175.1:0-2696 GCA_043737515.1 Candidatus Kuenenia sp.
AACAGCGTTTCAATATCAGCGGTGTTGCTCAACGTGCCGATCGTGTCGAAATCGCACTGCATGAATTCCCGGAATCTGCCACGGGCAGGCCGTTCTCCACGCCAGACGGGCGCGATGTGATAGCGTCGAAACGGGAGTCCCAGTTCCTGAACATACTGAGCGGAAAAACGTGCGAGCGGCACGGTGAGGTCAAATCGCATGGCAACATCGCGGTCGCCCTGATCGGTGAATCGAAAGACCTGTTTGTCCGATTCTTCTCCGCCCTTGCCGAGCAGTACTTCGGCGTACTCGAGCGCGGGTGTATCGATCGGTGCAAAGCCATAGCTGCGATAAACGGATCGCGCGATATCAATCAGGTGTTCGCGGGCCATCATCTGGTCGGGCAGGAAGTCGCGAAAGCCGCGGAGGGTCTGTGGTTTGATGCGTTGTTTTTTTTCGGACACGGAAATAATACTGCCACGAGGTGAAATTGACTTACAAAAAGGAGGGGGGCATTCGCACGGCGGCATCTTCTATCACGCGGTGGAAGATGACCCAATCGTTTAACCGCGTGGGCAACGCCCCGCGCGCTGGAATCCATCCAACTGGACTGTCAGCGCGGCCCGGTGGGCACGCGGTTAAACGAGCCAATGCCAACCGCGTGGAGTATAAATCAATGCCGTTCGCGGGGCCAGACGCCAGCAAAAAAGGGCCGCGTTGCTTTCGCGACGCGGCCCTTCAGTTTTGAAAAGTCCTGCTTTCCGCAGGGTTTCATTCAGGTTTCACCGATCTTATTCCGGAGATACCACCAGTCGGGCAGGAGGCACCTGTCCGGCCAGTACTCCGAAGGCTTCGCGCAACAGCAATGTCTGTGAAGCGGTTGAAGTCCCGGCCGGTGCGACGATGTCGTAGCCACCGGAGATTTTTGCAATCGCTTTCAGAAGAGCCGTGTCCGCTCCGGAACCGACGCACAGCGTGTGAATGACAATGTCCTGATCCGCCGCCAGCTTCGCCTGATACAAGGCATACTGCGAATCTGTGTCGCTCGTCGAGTTCAAGCAGTTTCTGCTGCATCAATGAACCACCTGATGCAGCATTACAACACGACGAGCCGCAAGATGACGTCGGATTATGCCGATAAATCCCTCAGACGCGGCCTTGCACATGCTGCCGTGCTGCCGCGCATGTTTATGCCCGAAATCTCGGGCAGGAGCCCTTGACCGTCATGGATGATTCACAAAAGATCGCTGAGCTTGAACAACGTCTGGTCATGCTCGAAGATGAACTCATGCGTGCGCAGAGGCTGAGTTCCGTGGGGGCGCTGGCCTCTTCCATCACTCACGAATTCAACAACATCCTGACCACAGTGATCAATTACGCCAAGATGGGCCTGCGTCATACCGACGAAAAAACCCGCACAAAATCGTTCGACAGAATCCTGTCAGCCGGCCAGCGTGCGGCGCAGATTACGACGGGAATGCTGGCCTACGCCCGCAACACGTCCGATCGCGTTGAGCCGTCCGACTTGAAACGACTGCTCGATGATGTACTGGTGCTGGTCCAGAAAGATCTGCAGATGCATCGCATTTCAGTCGATCTGATGGCGCCGTCAACGGTCTGGGCGATGGTGAACGCCAGCCAGATTCAACAGATTCTGATGAACCTCATCGTGAATGCGCGGCAGGCAATGAAGGAAGCCGGACGCCTGCGACTGATTGTTCGCGACAACACGTCCGAAGGTTGGGCAGAAATCGTCGTGAGTGACACCGGCTGTGGGATTCCGCACGACAAGCTGCCGCACATCTTTGATGCGTTCTACACGACCAAAACACCCGACGCACGCGGTCAGGGCGGCACAGGACTTGGACTTTCCCTTTGCCTTCGTATCGTGGAAGCCCATCAGGGAAGAATCCGCGTCGAAAGTGAAATCGGCAAGGGGACGACGTTCACATTGAAGCTGCCGCGATCAGAGTCACCGGCCGGGTTTATTGATACGTCTGCGGCTTAGCTTCTATTCGTGATCTCAGCACAGCCCACATAGGTCACATACGTCCTATAAGTCCCATCCCGCGTTGTTCGCTGCTGGCACTCGCCAGATGAATCCGTTAGCCTGCATGGCAGTGGTTTCCACAAGAATTTGACCCAACTGCGGGACTGAGACACAGCGGATGAACTGGCGGTTGATTTTTTCGGGGCTGAAATCCCCTGGCTGGACGATCTACGCCGTTCTCGGGGTGTTGCTCGCCATCGGACTCAGCATCTGGCTGCTGCGACTGGAACGCAGGCTGGTTTCCCGCACGGTCGGCTGGACCCTGCTCTCGCTGCGAATTCTGGTTCTCGTCACGCTCTTGATTACGCTGCTGCAACCTGTCCTGACAAAACGCTTCGACGTCTCGCAGCGAGGCAAAGTGATCGTGGCCATCGACGGTTCACTCAGCATGGAGACGCAGGACCGTCACGCGTCGCTTGGCGAAAAACTGCGCTGGGCTCAGGCGCTGGGGATGCTGGGGAATGAAGAAACCCGCCCGCTGATCGATGCATGGGTCGTCACCGCTGAATCGGGACAGGAACCAAACTGGCTCGGCAGCGACACGCCACCCTCGACGCCTGACGAACAGTCGCTTTCCGACGCCCGCGCACGGCAAGTGACGGATTCACTGAATGAACTTTCTGAGATGCCGCGCGTCGAATTCGTGCGTCGGCTGTTGCAGTCGAAG
>JAYTAK010001176.1:0-6168 GCA_043737515.1 Candidatus Kuenenia sp.
GGGGTAAAAGTTATTTGACATAACTCGTTTAACGACAAGCCGCAGGCGACCGCGTGCCCCATCGCCGCCGACGCCTCCGGCTTGTCGTTAAACAAAAAAACTTCTGCCTCCCTCCTAAGATCTTGCGCGAGGAAGTGTACACTCGAAACCAAAGTCGGACAAATCGGCTGTGTGCTGCTTTCGTTTGCACTTCGTCACTTCCGATCCGTCAGTTGCTGCCGCAGGCGATAGAGTTCCTGCAGAGCCTGGATCGGCGAAAGGCTGTCGACTTCGAGTTTCCGGATTTCCTCAAGCAGCGGATCTTCAGGGAATTCGAAAAGTGACTTCTGCTGTCGGCGCTGGCGAGTGGTTTCGCGCTGAGGGACCTTCGGACGACCGTCGGCGTTGATGTGTTCGTCTTCCAGCGTGGCAAGAATTGTGGTCGCTCGTTCCGTCACACGGCGCGGGACACCGGCGATTTTGGCCACATGGATCCCATAGCTGCGACCGGCGGCTCCTTCCACGATGCGATGCAGAAAGACGACGTCATCGTTACTCTCCTGCACCGCGACATTCCAGTTGGCTGCGTGCTTGAGCGTCGTCGTCAGATCCGTCAATTCGTGATAGTGCGTCGCAAACATTGTGCGACACTGAATTTCGTCATGCAGATGCTCAGTAATCGCCCAAGCGAGTGAAATGCCGTCATAGGTACTGGTGCCGCGTCCGATTTCATCCAGAATGACGAGACTCCGCGCTGTGGCAGAATTCAGAATCCGGGCAGTCTCCGTCATCTCCACCATAAAAGTACTTTGCCCGCGCGCGAGTTCATCGCTGGCACCGACGCGAGCGAACACGCGGTCGGCGATTCCGATCAACGCTTCCTTTGCCGGCACGAATGATCCCATCTGAGCCATGATCGTGATGAGCGCCGCCTGGCGAATGTAGGTGCTCTTACCAGCCATGTTCGGACCCGTAATAATCTGGACTCGGCCGATAGCTCGCTGATCACCGTCTGCCGCCTGCAATCCCAGACGCACGTCATTCGGGACAAACTGACCGGCGGGAAGCAGACGATCCAGCACCGGATGGCGTCCGTCGCGGACGTCCATGATCGGTTCTGCGGTCAGCATCGGTCGGCAATAGTTGGCATTCGCCGCAAGTGTACTCAGCGCGGCGACGACATCGATTTCGGCCATCGAATCGGCCGTGCGCAGCAACAGCGGCACGAAGGCGGCCACCTGTTCGCGGAGCGTCGCAAACAGTTCCTGTTCGAGCGATTTCGCGCGGTCTTCGGCTCGCAGAACTTTTTCTTCGTACTCCTTGAGTTCCGGCGTAATATATCGTTCCTGATTCTTCAGCGTCTGTTTGCGGATATATTCATCAGGCACTTTGGCACTGTGCGATGCCGTGACTTCAAGGTAATACCCGAAGACTTTGTTGAAGCCGATCTTCAGATTGGAGATTCCGGTCCGTTCGATTTCCTTTTGCTGATACGCCGCCATCCACTGACGCCCGCCACGCATCAGGTCACGGAATTCGTCGAGATCACTGTTGAACCCCTCGCGAATGACTCCCCCGTCCGAGATTGTCATGGGCGGTTCATCGACCACGGCAGCGACGATCGCCGCATGAGCTTCCGGACAGAGTTCAATCCGCTGTTCCAGAGTCTGCAGTCTCTTTGACTTTCGTTCGGCCAGTTTGGCGCGCAGTCGAGGCAGTTGCCCCAATGTTCTGGCAAGGCAAACCAGATCGCGCGGACTACAGCGCCCGGTGGCGATGCGGGACGTCAGCCGTTGCAGGTCGTAAGTTTCTTTCAGCAGTTCGCGGACATCGTCGCGGAGAGTTAACTGGTTGACCAGTTCTTCAATGGCATCCTGGCGCTGCGTAATCTGTTCGATGTCCGTGAGCGGACTCGAAAGCCATTCGGCCAGTAAGCGCGATCCCATCGGCGTGCATGTTTCGTCCATCACACCCAGCAGCGTGAAGTCACGCCGACCGTCGCGCAATGTCTGCGCCAGTTCCAGACTGCGGCGAGTGGCTTCGTCAATGATCATGTGGCGACTGCGCCGCCAGGCTTCGATGCGGACGATGTGCGTCAACGCGGTGCGCTGCGTTTCGCGAACATAGTCCAGCAGAGCACCGGCGGCGGTGACGGCGGGCGAATCGTCGATGTCGAATCCTTCCAGCGTCTTTGTGCCGAAGTGTTCGTTGAGCAGCCGCCTGGCTTCCTCCCGAGCAAAACACCAGTCCGGCCGCGTCGTCAGCACGATTGGCTGTTGCTCCGCGCGCCGCATCTGCAGGTTGCCATCCTGGGCGGCGCTCTCGGGAATCAGACACTCGGCAGGACTGATGCGTGCCAGTTCGTCCTGAAGCTGCGATGGCTCAAGTTCAGTGAGCAGAAAACGTCCCGTCGATAATTCCAGCCATGCCAGACCAATGCTGGCTTTGGAAGGAGCGACGCACGCCAGAAAATTGCTCTGTCGCGGATCGAGCAGTTCATCGTCCGTCAAAGTGCCCGGCGTGACGACGCGGGTGACTTCGCGGCGAACCAGGCCCTTCGCCTTTTTTGGATCTTCGACCTGATCGCAGATCGCCGCTCGAAATCCCGCGCGAATCAGCTTTTGCAGGTAGGCGTCGAGCTGATGATACGGGAAGCCGGCCATCGGAGTCGGATTGTCCGACGTCTTGTCACGGCTGGTGAGCGTCAGCCCCAGCACCTTCGCCGCGTTCTGAGCGTCTTCGTAAAACAGCTCGTAAAAATCTCCCATCCGAAACAGCAACATGGTGCCGGGAGTTTCCCGTTTCACCTCCATGTAGCGTTCCATCATCGGCGAAAGCTTCGTCATCACAGCGCCTTCACATCCGGAAACAACATGCTGACACTCGTGCGATCGTGGATCGAACGGATCGCCTGAGCAAACAGCGGCGCGACGGAGATGACTTCGATCCTAGTGCCGTGTGGTTCCAGAGCGGGTTCAACCGTGTCGGTCATGAACATGCGTTTGATGCAGCTCTGTTCGATCCTCGCAACAGCCCCTTTGGAAAACACGCCATGCGACACTGCCGCGTAAATATCCTTTGCCCCGCGGGATTTCAGAACCTCTGCCATGCTGACCAGCGAACTGCCCGTGATCGTGAAATCATCCACCATCAGCACGTTGCAGCCATCAACCGCACCGATCACCTCCAGCACCTGAGCCTGCTCCGAATGATCTTTGCGCTGCTTGTTTCCGATAACGACCGGCACACGCAGGAGATTGGCAAACGCCGACGCAGACTTGGCGAATCCGACATCCGGACTGCAGATCACTAGGTTCGGGATGTTCAGTGATTTAATGTGGTCACAAATCACCGACCGAGCATACAGATGATCGACCGGGACACTGAAAAATCCCTGAATCTGCGGACTGTGCAAATCCATCGTCAGGACACGATCCGCACCGGCCGCTTCGATTGCATCGGCACAGACGCGGGCGCGGATGGAAACGCGTGGCTCGTCCTTTTTATCGCCCTTGGCGTAGCTGAAATATGGAATGACGGCCGTAATCTGCGAAGCACTGGCGCGTTTGAGGGCATCAATCCAGAACAGCAGTTCCACGAAGTTGTCGTTGACCGGACGATGCACGCCTTGAATCACGAACGTGTCACGTCCCCGAACGTTTTCGAGAATGCGGACGAACACGTTGCCTTCGCTGAAAATCTGTGCTTCACACGGCGTCAGCGTCACACCGACAGAATCCGCAATACGTTTCGCGAACTGCGGATTGCCGGACCCTGCCAGGATCGCAAGGTCGCCACGGGATGATTCCATACTGAATGAGCCATCAAAGGAAGTCGAATTAAGTTCCGTCATCTTAATTGCATGACATCCGATTGCATTCCAGTCGCTGGTTTTTCATCTCGGAAACCACGGAATACACAGAAAAGCCGCCAACCTTCGGCATCCCATGTTTCCAATCCAGTAAACTTGAAATCCGGCGTGAGAAACCACACGTCTCATGCTTGCACTTTTGGTACAACAAATCACGCTTCCCAACGAAATTCCGTCCTTCACCGCAGGAGATTCTGAGAACGTGGCAGTCATTGTGCAGAAGTTTGGTGGCACCAGTGTGGCCAATGCGGAAAAAATCCGAGGCGCAGCCAGCCGCGCAGTGGCAGCAAAACGCAGGGGGTACGACGTCGTCGTCGTCGTGAGTGCGCGCGGACACAAGACGGACGAACTGATCGATCTGGCGAAAGAAATCACCAACCATCCGCGACCTCGCGAAATGGACATGCTGCTGTCCACCGGAGAACAGGAATCCGTCGCGCTGATGGCGATGGCCGTCCATGAACTTGGCGAAGAGGCGATCAGTCTCACGGGTGCCCAGATTGGCGTACTCACCGACACCACACATACGAAGGCCCGCATCGTCAGCATCTCCACGGAGCGAATGCAGGAACTTCTCAGAGCAGGCAACATTGTCATCGCCGCCGGATTTCAGGGCGTCGATGCCCAGATGAATATCACGACACTGGGCCGAGGCGGCAGCGACACCACCGCGACCGCGCTGGCCGCCGTGCTGAACGCCGAACTGTGTGAAATCTACACCGACGTGGAAGGCGTGTTCACCACGGACCCGCGACTTGTCCCGGCGGCTCGAAAAGTCGAACGCATTTCCTACGACGAAATGCTGGAACTCGCCAGCCTTGGCGCCGGCGTCATGCATTCGCGATCGATTGAGTTTGCCAAAAAATACCGCGTGCAGTTGCGCGTGCGTCCTGCTTACTCCGACGGTCCGGGAACATTGATCGCGCCGGAATCTGATGAAGTGACGTCGGTCGTGACCGGTGTGGCGTTTGTCCGCAATGAAGCCATGATCACGCTGGTTGGTTTGCCGGATCAGCCAGGCGTCATGAGCACTTTGTTCTCGTCGCTGTCGGCGGCGAAGATTCCGGTCGATATGGTCGTGCAGAACGTGGCGCGCGAAGGCACGGCCAATGTGTCGTTCACTGTCGCCGAAGATGAACTCACCGCCGCACTGAAGGTTGCCCGAGCTGCTGCGGCCAGCCTGAAGGCTCAGGATGTCATTGAAACCATCGGCCTTTCAAAGGTATCGGTCGTCGGGCACGGCATGCAGACTCATACCGGCGTGGCGGCACGCATGTTTCAGGTGCTCGCGGAACACGGCATCAATATCCGAGTCGTGACCACCAGCGAAATCAAGATCTCCGTCCTGATAGATCGCAACCGCTGCAACGACGCCGTGCTGGCCGCTCATTCCGGATTTGAACTGGATCAAGCTACGTCATCTCCGCCGCAGGTTGGTTGTGCATCCCTGGGGATTCGCAACGGCACCGCAGCGGCCAGCCCGCAATTGACGGCCGACATTATCTCCAGACTGGACAGCATGGAAAGTATCGTCGTGAGTGACATCACGGCGGATACCGATCAGTCGCGCGTGACGTTGAGCAATCTCCCGGACGATCCCGGCATCGCCGAAGCGGTTTTTACGGCGATCGCGGAAGGCGGCGTGCTGGTGGATATGATTGTCCAGAACGCCGCACTCGACGGTAAAGCCACGATTTCATTCACCGTGCCGCGTTCTGATCTGGATTGTGCAATTCTGCTGCTGCGGGAAGTCATGGAAACCTATGCAGGTTCGGTCGTCACATCGGATCGCCGCATTGGAAAGATCTCGGTCGCCGGCATCGGACTCAGAAGCCACACCGAGGTCGGAGCCCGCATGTTCCGTTGTCTGGCCACTAACCGCATCAATGTGGAAATGATCAACACCAGTGAACTGAAACTGTGTGTCGTCATTTCCGCCAACGATGCCGCTCTGGCGATGACGCAATTAAGAGCAGAATTTGGTCTGGAAACAAACGTATAGGACCTATACAACTTATAGGACTTATGGATTTCGCAGGTCTGAATCTGGCAAGTCATGATGATGTCAGCGCAGCAGTTTTTGCTTAAGTAAGTTCACACAATGCAAGATCTTGTCAGACAAGAGGTCTTCAATGCCTGCCAAACCGTGATTGTCAAGATCGGGACCAACGTCCTGACCACAGACAACGATCGCCTGGATCTGGATCGCATTCAGTGCATCTCCGATCAGATTTTCCGCATTCAGCAGACCGGACGCAAAGTCGTGCTGGTGTCGAGCGGAGCGGTCGGGGCCGGGATCGGAATTCTGGGACTCAATC
>JAYTAK010001177.1:0-2695 GCA_043737515.1 Candidatus Kuenenia sp.
CATCGCCTACGTAGCTCAGTCGCTCCGCCGACTGAGATTCTCCAGGAATAACGTGCTGACGGAATCACGGCTGATTATGGTCACCGCGATAATGCGGCGGGAGACGTGTCTACGATGCCAACCACAAAACGCTTAAGTAAGTGCCCTGATTTTCGCGTCATCTGGAACAAATCAGGGGATTAACATCCCCCGCTCGCCTTACGTGACGCCGGCGGGGGCCAATGTGTATTTTTGTTCGGCGTACTGGTTTCCAGTCCCAGGCTCCACCGACGCGAGGTCGGAGGCGGCCAGAATGCTATAAGTGTCTGATTACGCCGGTAGCCGCATTCGCCAGAAAGTGGACGATTCGGAGGAAACTCACGTTCTGGCAAACGCGGCTACGATGGGTTGCGGGCGAAGCCTGCGGCAAGAAAGATGCGTGGCTATCGCGGAGCGAAAGACGACACTAGATTCCAGAACGGTTCTTAACACTTTCTCAGACCGATCGTCCGAGACACAGAATTGTCAGATCGTCGCCGGCCGGGCGCGATTGAGCAAATTGCTGCAGGTCACGCAGCACAGCGTTGACTGTGCCTTCAGCATCACCAGGTGCCGAAAGCATCGCCGCATGGAGACGATCTAATCCAAACAGTTCTCCGGAATTGTTGCGCATTTCCGTGGCACCATCGGTAAAGAGCAGCAGTGTGTCGCCCGGCTCAAACGTCGTTTCTGCCTGTTGATACGGAAGATCGCGGACTCCCAGCGGCAGCCCGGCCATTTCAGCAGCGAAGTCTTCAAGCTCTACAGGATTGCGGTTTCCGCGCCGGAGCAGCGGCGGCGGATGTCCGGCGTTGATGACAGTCAGTCGGAACTCAGCAAGATCAAGCACAACGACGACAAAGGTGATAAATCGATCATCACTGATCGAATTCAGCAGCAGGCGATTCAACTGACGTACGGCATCGGTCAACTTCGGTGAACTGGAAAGGCAGATGCGCGTGGCCGCCGACAAATGAGCCATTAACAGCGCTGCCGACATACCTTTGCCGGCGACATCACCGATCACAATTGCCAGCCGGTTTCCGGGGAGCGGGATGTAATCAAAATAGTCGCCGCTGACCCGCTGAGCCGGTACGTAATAGTCAAAGAATTCGAGGCCAGCATGTGAAGGACGGACGGTGGGCAGCAGACTTCTTTGAATCCGGGTCGCGGCCTCCATCTCCTGCCGTTCTTCATGCACACGAGCGACTTCCACCGCTCGGGCGGCCAACAGACTGGCGCAGACGAGTAATGCCAGATCTTCTTCGTTGAACTGACTGGTTCGATCTCGCGAATCTAACTGGATGACTCCCATACAATCCCCGTCCTCGCGATTGATCGGGACGCACATGATCGAACGAATATCGAGGTGCCGAATGCTGTCGGTAAACTTAATCTTTGTATCGATGCCGGCATCGCGACTGAGAATCGCGTGTCCGCTGACAAGAACCTGCTGAATGATGCTACGGCTGACGGGAAGCGAATCTGAGTCACGCGACCGGCGATATTTCGAGGCACATGGAGTCATTGCCCCCGACTGCTGGTCTCGCAGCAGAATAAACCCACAGTCGGCCGCCGGGAAAATTACGAACAGGCTGTCCAGGATCTGTGGCAACACAATCTTCAGATCCAGCGAATGACTCAGGTTGCGTGCGATTTCCAGAACTGCCCTCAGTTTCACTTCTGGTTTTACGGACAGCCGCAAATCACCTTCCATTTCCAGCGACGAAAACTCTTTGACGCGGGGCGCATTTTGCAATTCGGACAGTGGAATGGTGCTCACATCGGGACTGTCGCCCATTGTTTTTCCACTCGCCCCATTCTTTCCCGATGAAACGTCTCCACGACTCGGTGATTCCTCGCACTCAAATACCAGGGTCAGGCCGACCACAGAGATGCGATCCCCGGAGAATAAGCGTGTCCGCCGTGCCAAACGATGACCGTTGACAAACGTGCCGTTCATACTGCCGAGATCTTCAAGGCTGTACGCGCCTTTCCGGTTCAGAATGATGAAGTGTCGAGCGGAGACGACGGGCGAATCCACGACAATGTCGCACCCCGGATCTCGTCCGATCACGGTCAGCACGCCGTGCAGAGGAATCTTCTGGTTTCGGCGAATGTCACATAAGTCGGCCATGTGGGCGTCCGTGAAGTCAGCAGCACAATCAGGCGTGCGACTCAAAGCTGTAGATTGCCTGGTCGCGAGTTTCCAGAATCTCGCAGATCCGGTGCAGTCGAATTAATTCCAGGACAGTGCGCACCCCTGGTTTGACTTCGCACAGCTTCAGGTCACCACCGGCCGCTGCAACATGCTTCAGACAGGAGATGATGGCCCCGCAGCCGCGACTGTCGATAAATTCGACGCGTTCCAGATCCAGCACCAGTTTGTGACAATCGCCCAGAGCCGAAATGATTTCATGGCGGAACGCATCCGAGTTGCTGAGATCCAGATGCTCAGCCATCGGCGATGCCACAAGGACATCGCCATCGCGTTCGATCAAAACGTCCATTGCGGATTGCTCCTATGCGCATCGAGTGCGATTTTTTGTGAGGCAGATTGTGCAGCGTCCCGCATCGTCCCGCGAAAAATGAACCTCGTCAACCGACTGCTGAATCAGGAATTGCCCGTAACCACTTTCAGCACGACCAGCGAAATCAGGAGGTGGAACAGCTTCCG
>JAYTAK010001178.1:0-6166 GCA_043737515.1 Candidatus Kuenenia sp.
GGTTTGGAAGCTCTACCAGGTTTTCAAACCTCGACTCTACCGACACAAGGTCGGCAGGGGTCAACACACTTTTTTGCGTCGTTGTTAGTTGCCAAACCCGGCTTCCATCGGCGTGAAGCCGATGGGGAACCCAAAAAGAACGGGCAGCCGAAATGGACCTTTGATCCTTTGCAGATCTCGGCCATCAGCGCAGCGTTGAGCAAGACAGCGCTGAGCAAGACGGCGACGGCGGACAATACGGCCACACTCAGTTTTCGACTGCTTCAGCAGGACTGTTACGCCTGTCACGAACGAAAACAGATGGGCGGCATCGGGCGACATCGCAAGCTATACTTCGAAACAGCGGGCCACATCGACATCGGCGACGAAGGTCGGCTGCCGCCGGCGTTGACGGGCGTCGGGAACAGACTCACCACATCATGGATCACCAATGTGCTCACCGGCAAAGGCAGCATTCGCCCGTTCATGACGATCCGCATGCCCGTGTATCCGACGGATGTGACAAAGCCTCTCGCCGCGATGTTCGCCAGCGCCGATGCCGGCACAACGAAACCGCCAAACGCGGAGAAAGTGTTTACGCCTGCGGATACAAAGGCACTGGTCGAAGCCGGTCGGCAATTGATGGACACGGGCTGCGTGCAGTGTCATGCGTTCAAGGGCGAAGCTCTTCCGGGGACAGTCGGCGTCGATCTTGAAGGTGTGACGCAGCGCGTCCATCCGCACTGGCTGCACGACTTTCTGAAAGACCCCGGAGCGTTGAAGGCACGCACACGAATGCCGACGTTTTTTCCCAATGGGCAAAGCCAGAACCGCGAAGTCCTGAATGGCGACGTGGAACTGCAGATCTCCGCAATGCACGCCTACCTGACAGATCTGGACCAGCAGCCGCTGCCGGACAAGATCCAGCACGCGCGCGATCAGAACTACGAACTCACGCCGACGGATCGCCCCATCGTGCTGCGGACCTTCATGCCGGTGACTGGAATGCATGCAATCGCCGTCGGTTTCCCACAGCATGTTCACTTCGCTTTCGACGCTGAACAGATCGCTCTGAGTCAGGCGTGGCGCGGTCGTTTTCTGGACGCCGAAGGCACATGGTTCATTCGGTTCACTCCGCCCGCCGCTCCGCTCGGGGACAAGCTGATCACGTTTCCACCAGGAATCGCTGTTGCTGTGTTAGCCGATAAAATGTCGCCGTGGCCTGTCGATGCGGCATCTGCCGGAGTAAAATTCTCCGGGTATCGACTCGACAAGGCTGGCGTACCGACGTTTCTCTATTCTGTCCAGGGA
This sequence comes from Candidatus Kuenenia sp., assembly GCA_043737515.1. Classification (GTDB taxonomy): domain Bacteria; phylum Planctomycetota; class Planctomycetia; order Planctomycetales; family Planctomycetaceae; genus SXXK01. The sequence continues at coordinate 1,291 of JAYTAK010001178.1, forward strand.
TTCTCTGTTGCCGATCGGATCGAACCGGACGAAGACAGCGGACTGCTGCGCACGATCACAATTCACACCGCAACTGAATCCGACGCCGGAAAACAACTGTGGTTTCGGGCCCACGCTGGGAAGAGTCTCACGAGTAAATCGCCATGGTCATTCAATAATGAAAACGGCCTCACTATCACCGTTGAACAGCCAAAGAATTCCGATGTAACTCGCGGCGGCAACGAACGCTCAGAATGGATTATTCTCGTCGGCACCGAAGGCGAATACGTCGTCACGGTTCGATACGAATGGGAATAGGCGCGGTACATCAACGAGAAAGTTGAAGTGGACCCCGGAAACTCTGCTGAAGGTCAAAACGAGGTTGCCGCATCAATTGATACGAAGCGTTCTGATTGTTGCCTCAAACGCATCATGAGCTTCGTTTTTCTGCGTCATATCGACTGGGACTTCGCAGGTATACTGGATTTGATAAATATGTGATCCTGAGCGGCAAATATAGGTGATGCGCCTTCTATCCTCGCCATTGTGCGTAGTTTTTAAGACAAATCGGCTGAAAGTCTTTCCTCCAATTTGATGTGTCGTTTCGGGTTCAACTATGTCACTCCTTGATGTCACAGCCTCAAAAAGCTGCCTTGCTGTTCCCGCTCTTATTACCGGGTGGTTCTGGGACGCTGTTGGTTTGATGGTTACGTCAAATACACTGAGTTTATAGTATTTTGCACCCGATGTGTACTTGAAATCTGCGACCGACATAATCATGGCCAAGTCGGAAACGATGTCTGCGTCTTTGAGTTCGATAGTCGGGGGAATATCTATTTCGCACGTACCGATCCTGACTGTCTTCATAGAAGAGTCGGTTGAAGGGATGGACGAATCCGTTTTGGTGGAGGTCACTGTGTCCGGGTTCCAGGCATCCGTTTGAAGTTCTGGTGCTCGTCGCACAACGACGGTCAAGATGAGAGTAGCAGCTCCAGCGACGACGATGAAACCGCAGAATGCTGCGAAGAGGAGCCGGAGTGAAAATGCACTCTGCACTTGGTTCGTGTTTCTCGTGGACGTCCTACGCCGTCGAGGTGGCATTGGCAATTGGGTATCTGATTCGGAAGACCATTCTTCACTCGGGACGTCTTTAGGCGGTTTCAGCTTCTTTACTTGACCGTGCGGAAGAAGCGGCGCAGATACTTGCGCTTTGCCTCGGCTCGGCGGCTTCGTTCGCTGATCGTTCATCATTCCGCTGGCGTTATTTCGCGGTACTAAAATGATGGACTTGCAGTCCGGGCAGCGAATCTGCTTTCCTTCAAGTGTGTCAAGAAGGCGCAAATTGCGACCGCAACTACATTGCAGCTGAATCGGCATCGAACGTCGGCCCTCAATTGAGGTGTTTGAGTCGCGCACTTTAATCGGACGGTAGCATAAAACCGTAAGCAACATCACTTGTGTAATCCGTTTGTGAATTATTGCCGACGACTGTTCAATCGCGACAACAACGGCACCTTCTCAGGTGATTTTCCAGTCACACGGAAAGATGTCAATCTCGACGCATGGCATTTCTGGGGCGGATGTGACAATCCGCTGACGAAATGGAATTGGTGTGAAGATCCGTGGCGTAACATCGACACAAGTTGCAGATTTGTGAATTTGCAGATCAGCCGATGCCCCGAAGACGCAATAAATCCTCGCACTAATGCAGCCATTACGCTCCTCCGTGATGAGCCCGGTCGATTCGATATTGCGAACCAATCGCAGGTGGATTTCGGAAAGATTTTCCGTGTGGAATGTGGGTTGGTTTCTCACGACTGTCCGTCGAAGGCTCATCTCGACGGAGCGAGATGGCTACAGTTTGTGACCCGTTACTGTAGACTCCAGTTCCTGCAAAGATCATCGGCATTCTTCTGTCGCGACACAACCGCATGAATCGATGGCTCAACATTCTGTTCGTGTTCGTGCTGGCCGCGCAGTCTGCCGGCATCCGTGCTCAAACTTTTACGTCACAAACAAAAGACGATTACTACAAACCGATTTCCGTCAGCACATCGCAGGCCCAGACGGATTCGCGGGCCAAAACGTGGAAACCGGCCCCGGACGGATTGGCACTGGAAGTCAGTGGGATCGCCGTGCTGGATGAGCATCGCGTGGCCGTGGCCATTCGCAAGGGAGAAGTCTGGATTCTGAACGGCGTCTACGACGATCCGCCGTCGAACGTTACTTATCATCGGTTTGCCTCAGCCCTGCACGAACCGCTGGGACTGCTTTACCACAACGATTCACTTTACACTGTGCAGCGGACTGAGCTGACTCAGCTTCGCGATACCGATGGCGATGACATCGCCGACGAATATCTCACCGTCGCCAAAGGCTGGGGAGTCACCGGCCACTATCACGAATATGCGTACGGCCCGAAACTTGATCGCGATGGAAATTTGTGGCTCACGCTGAATATCGGTCTCGGCCTGAAAGGCGACGAACTCCAGCGCACGATTCATGAACCCGCGCTCAACTATCGGCAGGGACTCTGGCGCGGCTGGGGGATGAAGGTCACACCGACCGGCGACTTGATCCCTGTCTGTGCCGGAATGCGATCACCCAGCGGGATCGGTGCGAACGCAGCGGGTGACATGTTCTACACCGATCAACAGGGCAACTGGGTGGGCACGAACACACTGCACCAGATGCGTGAAGGCGTATTCTTTCATCACGCCGAAGCACTGGCGTCGATGAATCAACCGGGCTCAACGATTCACGGTGTCACCAGCATTCCGGATGGAGTCCCCTTTCCAGACGCGGTCAAAGTGTTTCCTCAACTGAAGCCGCCCGCTGTCTGGTTTCCGTACAAGAAGATGGGCCAGTCCACCACGGACATTATGCTGGATGCCAGTGACGGAAAGTTTGGGCCGTTCGGCGGGCAACTGTTCGTTGGAGAATTCACTCAGGCGGGCATGAACCGCGTGTTTTTGGAGAAGATCAATGGCGAGTATCAGGGAGCCTGTTTCCCGTTTCGCAGCGGTTTCGCCTCCGCCGTCCTGCGGATGGCTCAGGGAACCGATGGCAGCGTGTTTGTCGGTCTGACCAATCGCGGCTGGAGCAGCCTTGGCACTGCATCTTACGGTCTGCAACGATTGGTGTGGACGGGCAAGATGCCCTTTGAAATCAAAGAAATGCGAGCCCGGCCGGATGGCTTTGAACTCGTCTTCACCAGGCCGGTGGAAAAAACTTCCGCCGCCGATCCCGCGTCGTATGAGATGAACAGCTACACTTATCTGTACCAATCAACCTACGGCAGTGACGAAATCCAGAAACAGGATCTGGTCATCACTAGTGCCCCAGTTTCCGAAGACGGCCTGAGTGTGCGACTGACAGTCAACAATCTGCGAGAACTCTTCGTGCATGAACTCACGGCTCTCGGCATCCGCAGCCTGAATGGCGAACCACTTCTGCATCCACATGCGTATTACACGCTCAATCAAATTCCTACAGAGTGAAACAGAGCGTTTTCATTTCAATGATCGACCGATCGTAGGGTGGGACCAGCGGCTGATAACCCGCGCCGGCCCACCATTTTCAATTCCGCCGATGGTGGCCCGGCGCTCACATTGCTCGCTGGTCCCACCCTACAGCCTCCAAATTATGCACTGCGAACACTTTCAATCTCAACGCTGCCGGTCCTGCAGCCTGCTCGACAACACATACGAAAGCACGCTGCAACACAAGCAGGATGTTTTGACTCAGTTGTTTCCTGGAACGCGGATTCTGCCATTCGTACCGTGCCATGTAGTCGCAGGCAGTCGCATTCGGGCGAAGCTCGCCGTGACTGGTACACTCGACGATCCTCGGATCGGTTTCTTCGATGACCAACAGACTCTCGTCGCGGTCAATGATTGTCCGCTGCATCATGCGCTGATCAATGAGTTCACGCAGCGGTTGCCGTCGATCATTCGTGAAACCAGGCTCACGCCGTATGACATGCAGACGGATCGAGGTGAATTGAAATTCGTGGTCCTCACCTGTTCGCCGACAGAGCAGCAGTTAATGGTGCAATTCGTGCTGCGATCCCGCGAAGCCGTCGATCGTGTACGCAGTTTGTGGCGGAGAATGACGGATTCCGGCACACAGTCCATCGCCGTGATGTCGGTCAACGTGCAGCCCGTGCGCTCATCGACGATTACCGGCACCGAAGAAATCCCGATCTCAGAATCCATGAATCTTCCGATTCGCTTTGGTGACACCGCACTGCTGTTTGGACCGCAGAGTTTTCTGCAGACAAACTTTGAAATTGCCACCGCGTTGTATACTGCCGCAGCCCGCGTACTTCAGGACCACGCGGCAGAGCATGTGCTCGATCTATACTGCGGCGCGGGAGCGTTCTCACTGACCGCCTGCACGCACGCACAGTCTGTCACCGGCATCGACATTTCGAGCAACGCCATCGCCTGCGCGGACGAAGCCGCTCGCCGCAACCACTGTCACAATGCTCAGTTTCTTTGTCGCAGTCTCGATCAGTTCACGATCGATGAACTCACATCGCACAACTTCGACACGATCATCTGCAACCCACCTCGCCGAGGTCTCGACACCGCCAGTCTAACACTGATTCATTCTTTGAAACCCCGGCTGTTGCTTTACTCAAGCTGTAACCCTGTCACGCTCCAGCGAGACATTCAATTGCTGGCCGATGCCTATAACCTCGAACACCTTCAGCCCTTCGATATGTTCCCGTTTACGCATCACTTTGAAGTATTGGCGCTGCTCCGGCGCAAAGGCTGTCGCTAAGCGCATGTGCGAAGTCCGGGATGCAATGCAGCCGTCGCGCTCCGCCGAGACGAGCCTTCAACGGACCAACGTCGTCACTCAATGCTCGCACCATGTCATGAGATTTGCA
>JAYTAK010001179.1:0-6160 GCA_043737515.1 Candidatus Kuenenia sp.
CTCCTCATCTGAATTCTTCTCAGAAAAACAACACTCTCAACGTTTGCTGAGAGAAACTGGTGTGTTTCGCCAGCGCTGCACACACCCTACATGAATCACTCAATCAATAGACCGCTAGCCGAGAGTTGTGCATTCGGTCAGCACCGGCGGCTAGCGGGTTGTTGATTTAGTCGTTTAACCCGACCCAACGGGGAGGAATCCCATCGAAACGCCTCGCCTGCGGCATCGGGTTAAACGAAAACACTCTTGATGTTCCCTAAATCAACAGCCCGCTAGCGCCTCGCCGCTCACAAGGCCTCAAATCTGACCGCGCGGAGTGAAAACAAATCACGGCTTCAGAAATTTCTCGATCGCATCAAACCCCTTTGTCAACGTGTCCATTGATGCTGCGAAGCTCAGGCGGACGTAGTGCGGTGCTCCGAAGGCATCGCCGCTGACGATCGCCACATGAGCCCGCTCCAGCAACGCGGTGCAGAATTCCGTCGCGTTGGAGACGGCCGGACCACCACCGACGGGCTTGCCGTAGTAGCTGCTGATATTGAAGAAGACATAAAACGCACCGCCGGGTTCTGCAAACGTAATTCCGGGAATGGACCGCAGTCGTCCGGTGACATAGTCCCGGCGAATAGCGAATTCTTTGCACATCTCGGCGACGCACTGTTGCGATCCATTCAGCGCGGCCAGCGCGGCATACTGGCTGACGCTGCAGGGATTGGATGTCTGCTGACTCTGCAGCTTATTGATGGCCGCGCTGATATTTTCCGGGGCAAGAGTCCAGCCAATGCGCCAGCCCGTCATTGCATACGCTTTACTGACACCGTTCACGATCACGGTTCGTTGCTTGACTTCTTCACCGAATGAGGCAAACGACCTGAACGTGTGACCGCTGTAGATCAGCTTTTCATAAATCTCATCCGACAACACCGTGATGTTTTTCTCGACGGCAACTTTCGCCAGTCCTTCCAGCATTTCGACAGGGTAGACGCCACCGGTCGGATTGCTGGGACTGTTCAGCATCAGCAGTCGCGTCTTCGGTGTGATCGCCTTGCGGAATTTTTCGGGAGACAGACAGAAGCCTTCCTTTTCTGTAGTCTCCACCATCACAGGCTTCGCACCGACCAATTCAACCAGAGCCGAGTAACTCACCCAGTACGGCGTCGGGATAATGACTTCATCACCTGGTTCACAGCAAGCGACAAGCACATTGTGCAGACAGTGTTTGGCTCCGTTCGAAATCGTGACTTCGGATGGCTTCCAGGTGACTCCATGATCGCGTTTGAACGCCTCACAGATCGCCACTTTCAATTCCTGAATCCCGGTGGCAGCCGTGTACCGCGTATGTCCGGCGTCCATCGCGACCTTCGCGGCTTCGCGAATGTGCAGCGGCGTAATAAAGTCGGGTTCACCAACGGTGAATTCCAGTACATCGATTCCTTTGCTTCGCAGCTCACGCGCTTTTGCAGCGGCAGCCAGAGTCTCAGACGGCTGGAGATTGTTGACAAGTCTTGAAGTGTGCATGGCAATTCATTAAGGCTGAGTTAAACGAAAAAGAGTCCTTTCGGCCCCTCTCGGGACACGCCGGGAGTTTACTCCGATTACACACTTTGCAAAAATCGGGCTCCGAATGTTGTCAGAATTCTCAGATTCTGACGGCATTTATGAGGGCATTTGCCCACAGCCGTGTGAAAAAGATCAATGAGAATGCTCAATTGCTTCGTTTATCGATTGGAATTCGCTATCATCCCCCACTCTTTGAGAGACTGGGAATTCGATTTTGGGCAAGGACGGTCCGTCGTTTGATCCTGTTTTGTCTGATGTTCACTGTCCAAGTCCGGAGTTGAAAAGCCGTGTCGGGAACTATTGCTCAGCGTAAATCCATTTTGATTGTTGAAGACGAACCCATCATTCGCGAGACACTCGCCGAATTTCTGATGGGTGAGGGATTTGAAGTTCGCACGGCAGCCACCGCTGCAGAAGCGATTCGAGTCGCTCAGGAACGCGACTACGATGTCGCGATTTGCGATATCCAGCTTCCGGACGGCGACGGCGTGAAAGTGCTGCGTCAGTTGCATCGCATCAATCCGGCCATTTTTGTGCTCATCATTTCGGCGTACGCCACCGTGGACAACGCGGTCGAAGCGTTCACCGCCGGTGCCTTCGACTATCTCGTCAAGCCCGTCCGCTTTGAAGAACTCGTCAAACGTCTGCAGCGCCTGTTCAAGTTTCAGGATCTGTATCGCGAAAATCAGCGGCTGCGAAAAGACCTGGCGCGCAGCGCGGGTTTTGATCAGGTTGTGGGCTCCAGCGTGGCGCTGCAGGATCTGCTCAAGACAATTCGCAAAGTTGCGGCGACGAATTCCAATGTGCTGCTCGTTGGTGAAACGGGCACCGGCAAGGAACTGTTTGCTCGCGAAATTCATGTCGCCGGCCCGAACAAGGAAGAAAAATTCCTGGCGGTCAGTTGCGGCACTCGTCCGGTCGAATTGCTGGAAGCACAACTGTTCGGAACGAAAAACGGACAGGAAGGCGTCCTGAGCATGGCTGGCACAGGCACTGTCTTCCTCGACGAAGTGGCTCAACTGCCACCGGGCACGCAGTCAGAGATTCTGCGGGCGATTGAGTATCAGGAAGTGACTCCGGTCGGTGGTACCAAGGCCGTCAAAGTTCAGTGTCGCATCATCGCCGCGACGTCACGCGATCTCAGCCACGAAGTCTCCGAAGGCAATTTCCAGGAAGATCTTTTCTATCGTCTGGATGGTGTCAAAATCCGCATCCCGGCACTGCGTGAACGACTGGATGACATTCCGGAATTGGTCGAATACTTCATCGTGCGAAATCGGGACGCGATGGGCAAACGCGTGTCCGGTGCAACCAGCGAAACAATTCGCACGCTGATGGCGGCTCACTGGAAAGGCAACGTGCGGCAACTGGACAACGCCATCGAACGAGCCGTCATGATGTGTGAAGGCGAAGAAATTCAGCCGCACGATCTGCCTCCGGATCTGCTCGGTGGCGGTTCCGCATTGCCGGATACCGATGACCTGCGATCGGCTCTGCGACACTACGAACGCCTCCACATCACCCGCGTGCTGCGACAGTGCCCGGATAAGAAAGAAGCGGCTCGTCGTTTGAAGCTGGGCCTATCGAGCCTCTACCGCAAAATCGAAGAACTCAAGATTGAGCTGTAGCTGAGCCTGTGAATATCGACGAAATCAAGACGTGCATTCCGCATCGCGATCCGTTTCTGTGGCTGGATGAAGTCACAGAAATCAGCGAAACGCACATCGTTGCGCGCAAAGTATTGTCCGCAGAGCTGCCGGTTTTTCAGGGCCATTACCCGAATTTTCCGGTGTTTCCGGGCGTGCTGCAGTGCGAAGCCTGCTTCCAGGCCGGAGCAGTGCTGATTTCCAGACTCGTCCCCACCGGCACCGATGCCGTTCCGGTGGTGACGCGGCTGAACAACGTACAGTTTCGCAAAATGATTCGCCCCGGTGAAACAATCGAGCTGCATGTGGAACTCACCACACGCCTTGCCAATGCCTTCTATCTCAAGGGCAAAGTCATGGTGCTCGACACGGTCACCAAAGCGACCAAAGTCACGGCGCGTCTCGAATTCGTCTGCACCGCCGCAGTCATGGAAGCATGAATTCAAACGGCGAATGACACCGCACGGAGTTGGCATTGGCTCGTTTAACCGCGTGCCCAGCGGGCCGCGCGAGCGATCTAACGTGGGATAAGCTTCCAGCTTGTCATATTTGAACGTGGGATAAGATTCCAGCTTGTCATATTTGAACGTGAGATAAGATTCCAGCTTGTCATATTTGAACGTGGGATAAGATTCCAGCTTGTCATAATTTCCCCAAAAGCAATCGTTTTCAGTCAGCGACGGCAAGCTGAAAGCTGACCCCACGCAAACCTGCCGCCTAAATCAGCAGTCGCACCAGCAGCATCCCGCAGGCTGGATTCCGAAGCGCGGGGCGTTGCCCACGCGGTTAAACGATTTTGCCATCCTACAGTCATTGCTTCATCATCGACTGCAATCTGATCCACAGGCTGTGTCGCGCACCAATGACGATGCCTGCCACGAAACCAGCGACATGCGCGGCGTTGGCGATCGCTCCGAACGCGCCGCCGATGCACAGCAGCATCCAGAGCACCGCCATCACCAGTTGGTCGTTCGCGATGCCAAGTCCCTGCTGTGGCTGAGTCCGGCCTTTCATCCACAGGTAACCAATCAGGCCAAATACGACGCCCGACATGCCACCGAATCTCGCAGGAACATGCGGCGGACATTTGTAGAACGTCATCACCCACCAGTACTGTCCCACGTTCGATACGACGGCGAGGACCAGAATGAGCAGCACAAATCGCCGAGTCCCTCGTGCAAATTCAATGCTCCTTCCAAGATTCCTCAACCACATCATGTTGAAGAGAATATGCAGCACGCTGAAGTGCAGGAAGATGGGTGTGATGAACCTCCAGATTTGGCCGCTTCGCAGGATGGCCGTCAATGACGGTGCATCAAACAGAGCGATATCTCCAAAAGGTGTCGCGACCGCAAGTGTGGGCGGTTGCATAAACAGCGCGTTACGCAATGCTGACAATTCATTATTGCAGGTGGGCGGAATCATGCTCTGGCCCTGCCCCGTTCTCTGCCAGTCGGTGCAGAGCAGCACCACCAGCACCGAAATCCCAATCAGGAGCATCGTTGCGGGATACGACTTCCACCAGACTCCGGACCAGCGATCCTGAATTCGAATCTGCAGCTTCCGTGTTTTCTTTTCGTCGGCACGCGCGTCCACCTGCTGTTGTTTCAGCGTCCGCGTGGCAGCTTTGAGTTCCGGAGCATCGGGATTCTGCTGAAACTCGGCGAGCACTTCGCGCGCCTTGTCACGGTGATCGTCGCTCAGAATCCAGACGACCCAGGCGTTCTCTTCCTGCGCGACTTCGGCAGGCAAGGAACGGGATTTCAAAACATCCGCCAGCAGGTTGGCATGGCGTTCGTCGGTAAACGTGTGGAGTTCGCGCATAAGGTTGGTATCAGATCTCGGTTATTTGATGATCGGGACAAGTGTATCGATTCCGGAGAGAATCCGAAAGTTCAGCGACCTGATCAATCCTCGACGACATTTATTGACTTGCCGCTCTTGTTTGCAACTCAACCGCGATCGACACAACGTGGCGGCGGATTTTTTCAATCGCCCGCCTATTCACTGGGATTGAAGCATCTGGAATTCAATTGGCTACGCGAGCATTCGGGACTTCTTTTCTAGCCACGAAACAACACAAAAAAAGCACAAAGAAGGCAAAACACGATCCATGCAATGAGTGATTCTTTGTGTCTTTTGTGCCTTTTCGTGGCTAGAAAACAACACCTCCTGTCGGGCTGTCAAATACCAGAATCGTGACGTCGCATGTACGCACAAGGGACGTTTAATAATGGAACCCAAGTGGCACTCTCGCTCTTAATTGCAGTGCAGATTCCCAACAACTAAGCGGGCCATTGGATTTTTTTGCGGGTTCTTAGTCGCAGCGTTGTTTGTTCAACGTCTGTTCGGGTATCATCTGATTCGCCTGTATCCAGCTCTTCCATGATCAAAGGAGAAAGATATGCCTTCCAGCAACCGAAAATCGAATGCCTGCCCGGACTGCAGTCCTGTCAATCGACGTTCATTTGTACGGACAGTCGCCGGCGCTTCGGCGCTGGCTCTGCTTTCCACACGTTCACTCAGTGCCGGGTTGTTCTCCGGCCCGTCTCTGACCAGTGCTGCGGAAACGGCGGTGAGTGAATTCTTCAAGTCACTGACCGACGTCCAGAAGAAGACCCTCTGTTTTCCGTTTGAGCATGAACTGCGACATCGGATCAGTGCGAACTGGCACGTCACAGAACCGACGCTGGGGGAATCCTTCTATACGTCACCTCAGCGTGAAATGATCAGTCGCATCCTGAAAGGACTGTGCAGCGAAGAAGGTCACGAACGCATGACAAAGCAGATGGATAACGACGCGGGCGGACTGCACGAATTCAGTGTCGCCATGTTCGGCGAACCAGGTGCAGGATCATTCGAATTCATGCTCACCGGTCGGCATCTGACATTGCGTGCCGACGGCAACAGCGTGGACAAGGCTGCGTTCGGCGGGCCCATCGTGTACGGGTACG
>JAYTAK010001180.1:0-2691 GCA_043737515.1 Candidatus Kuenenia sp.
CAGCCACAGCAGCCTGAAACTGAAGCCTTGGTTTTTCGCACTGTTCACAATGCGGACAGTCATTTCGCCGTGGCAATCAAGTCGCTGCATCAGCCGACAATGATTAAGCGACACATCATCCTTGTCGATACGTCTGCCAGCCAGACGGGAAGATTTCGAGACAACAGCATCGAGGTGCTGAAGTCACTTACCAGCGTCCTGCCACAGGACCACCAGATTCTGGCAGTGGCGGTCGATTCTACATTCGACGCCCTGACCACGGATTTCGTGGCTCCGGGTTCGACTGAGTTTGCGGCGGCGATTCAGAAACTATCGGATCGCACTCCGATGGGGGCGACAGATCTTGCCGCGTCGCTGAAGAAAGCTGTGGCACTGGTCGATGCAGATGCTCCCGCCTCATTGCTGTACATTGGCGACGGAATCAGCTCTTCAAACCTGTTGAGTTCAAACGATCTGTCACAGATTGTGGACGGTATGAATGAAGCAGAAGTTTCGTTCCATGCAATCCTGCTGGGACCAAAAGTGGACACTGAACTCTCGGGCATTCTGGCAAATCAAACGGGTGGAACAAGTCAGCATCCAGCTCAAGGTGCGGCCCGCGTCGCAGCTCAGGAATTGTCGGAAGCCATTTCAATCGCACCCGAATTCGTCAGCAACCTGACATCAAATGATGTGGCACTGTCGCTTGCCTGTCCATTGAAAGTTGCATTGCGTTCTGATCGACACACAGTTGTCTTTGGAAAAGGTGCTCCTGCCCGAGAACTGCTGCTGACGGCAAAAGATGCCAGCGGCCAGGCTTGCCGCTGGACGGCCACCGCATCACAGAACGCCTCCGGCAACGAAGTTCGGATTCTGTTCGAACGAGCCGCTGCATCGCAGGGACTGAATTCGCCCGTCGTCGGGATCGAAGGACTCCAGTCGGTGTCTGCCGAGCTGACCGCATCCGTCAATCGTGCGATTCTGACCGCGCAACAGCTTGCCGAAAACAATGAAAACGGTCGCGCGATGGATCTCGCAAAACGTGCCAGCAAACTGGCCGGTGGTGATATTCGGCTGACCGCCCTGCTCGATGAACTGGCGGACGAAGCCGCACCTGCTGTTTCGGGCCAGGACGTCCTGGGGCCTCCGCAACCAGGTGACAGCAGTGTCCTCGATAAATCGGAAGAAGAAATTCAGATCCGCACGGAACAGCTGACTCAAATGACCACGGCGGCCATCAAAGAAGCCAAAGACATTGCCGAAGAACAGCCTGATTATTCGCTTAGTCGTCTGAAGGATATCCTGGAAACCGTGCGCTCAGCCCCGGAACTGGCACCGGAGAAACGCAACGAACTTGAGCGTCGGATTATTGCCGCAATCGGTTACGTGCAGTCGCGTAAGGAGAAAGTGGCCGTTGAGCGACTCGAGCAAAGTGAATCGCGTGCAACGAAGGAAGCTGAACGACGAGTGGTCGCTGAAATGCGGCTCGAAGAAGAGCGTCTGCAGACATTGATCAGTCAGGTTCGAGGACTGCTGGACCGTGCTTCACACGGCGATATCGAATCGTTTGAAGACGCCGAACAGGTCTCACGCACAGCCTTGGATATGGCACCTGGTAACGGCACAGCAACTGCAGCATTAGTGATGTCAGAATCGACCGGACAGTTGAGCAAAGTGTATCGGCTCAGAAACCTGCGACAGGACCGCTTCCTGGAAACTCTGTACCAGGTGGAACTATCACATGTACCGTTCCCGGACGAACCACCAGTCATTTACCCACCAGCAGATATCTGGCGGGCTCTGTCACTCACTCGCAAGAAAAAGTATGAATCCGTTTCCCTTCGTTCTGAGAAACCAGCCGAACTGTGGCTGGAACGGATGCTGGACGAACCTGTCAAGGAGTTGCAATTCCCTGGCGATAATCCCCTCACCGATATTCTGGAGCAGATTTCAAGTCACTTTACCACGACCTATGGTGCTTCCGGGGGTGGAGCCGGGGCAGACTATCGCATGACCATTCTGCCAGACCTCGGCGCGCTGGCCGAAGATTCGATCACTTTGCAGGATGTCATCATCAAGGACATTGACCTGGACGGTATTACTCTTCGAAACGCTCTCGCGATCATTTTGAGCCAGACGGATCCTGAATTGACTTATATGATTCGCAACGAAGTCATGTTCATTACGACGAAGACCTTTGCCGAAGCGGACGAGAACCTCGCGACTCGCGTGTATCAGGTCGGCGACCTCGTCATCCCGCCGGTTCAACTTGGTGGTGGCGGTCAGGGCGGAGGTCTTGGTGGAGGCCAGGGCGGACAGCAGGGTGGCCAGCAGGGCGGATTTGGTGGTGGACAGCAGGGCGGTGGTGGCGGTCAGTTCAGCCTGCCTCTGGAATTGCTGGCAAATCCAGCTGCAAAGGTAAACGGCGGGATTTCCACTCAATCGCTGAACAACGTCAAAAAAAAACCATCAACAAAGTAGAACCAGCGACTTCAGCCGCTGATTTGATCGAAACATTTCCGGGTGTGCAGGTCGCCGCAACAGCGATTTGCACACCCGATTTTTTTGATACGCATGTGAGCACGATCCTGACAGCGTCGCCACAGAATATCGGTAAGGACTGGCGCACCAATAAGTGTCCCCTCGTGGCGGATGCTGCCAGCATCCAAACCGACGCTGGCAGCGTCGGCCACGACAGTTATTTCTGCGCCG
>JAYTAK010001181.1:0-2689 GCA_043737515.1 Candidatus Kuenenia sp.
CTAAGCTGATACGTGCGGCTGTTGAGAATTTCGCGATGCAGCCACTTCATGTCGAAACTATGCTCGATGAATCCCTTTGCCAGGTAATCCAGCAACGGAGCATTCACCGGCGGGTTAGCAAGATTCAGATCGTCTGCCGGCTGGACGATGCCCACATTGAAATAGTTCGCCCACACACGATTCACGAACGCCTTTGCAAATCGAGGATTATCCGGCGAACGCAGCCAGTTCATCAGCGGCTGCCGCACATCTTCAACCGTTGTCAGATCGACAATCGGCCCGGCAAGAATCTTTGCGGTCGCCGGAGCAACACCGCCGCGATCCGGTTTGCCATTCTTTGGATTCTTGTTGTCTCGTTTTGCGGGCGTTGCCTTTGCTTTGACGGAGAACACTTCGGCCAGTGGTATCGTCGTCCCCTCAACAACCTTCGTCGCCAGCAGTTTTCGCAGATCATTCCCTTTCAGACCCTCAGTGCCGTCAAATCTCGCAACCATCGCATCGTATTCGCCCTTCGCGTCTGGCCGAGCGTTTTGCCTGGCGCTTGTCCCTTTGAAGAAGCCTTCAAACGATTTGAAATCCTGTTGAGTCCACTGATCGAAAGGATGCTTATGACACTGAGCGCACTGAATGCGGGTGCCGAGGAACGTGTAGGCGAAACCGATCACGCGATCTTCCGATGTCTGAAAGTTCTGCCGCGCCCAGTAGTGTGGAAGACTCGTACGGTCAGCATACGCGGCTGCTCCCGGGCCATCCTTCGTATACAGCTTTGAAACATTTTCACAGTACTGCTGATATGATTCACCCGGATCACGACTCACGGCCATCACAATACCTTCAACAATTCTGTCGTACGGCATATTTTCGCGAACACGCTTTTCGATCCAGGCATACCACTGCTTTGAAGCTTCCTGCTGCACTGGCGTCACGTTGTTCAGCTTGTCGTCGCTGTTGCCGGTGAAGTCACACAGCCGAGTCGTCCACCACGCCACATAACCGGGGCGTTCCAGCAGTTCGTCGATCTTGCGACTTCGCTTGTCAGCATTCGTATCCGCCAGAAATTCGCGGACTTCCTTTGCCGTTGGCAGCGTCCCCGTCACGTCCAGGCTCACCCGCCGCAGAAAATCCGCATCTGTACACAAATCGGACGGCACGATGCCGACCTTGCGCAGCTTCTGTACCACGAGTTCATCGACTTTGGTCGGCGTCGGGATGGCTGGATATCGATCGCCGAATTGATCCGTCACCGGACGAATCACGGGCACCGGCACAACCGCGCTGTCGTAAAACGCAACGACGTGGGTGTCGCCGGATGTTCCAGCCAGCACAAGTCCGCCCTGCGAAATATCCGCAATCTGATCGTCATTCGTCTGAAAGCGACACAGCGCTGTCACATCTTCTTTCATCCCATTCGACCACACGGCAACTGCTTTGAGCTGCTGTTGCTGGCCATCGGCTGAGAACAGGATCTCATTCGGCGTCACTTCCAGACCAGTCAGCGTGGGCGGTTCTTCAACCTGACCGTTTGAGCCGCCTTCAATCCATCGCATCAGGAGATGATGTTCCCAGCTTCCTTCTTTCAGACGCTGGCCACCTTCGTGCTGAACCTGCATCAATGGCTTCTGAAGGATCACGCTGTTGACAGGTGCTTCCGGGTCAACTCGACCATAGAGTTCATCGTGATCCATTTCAAAGTCGTATCCAAACAGACTCAGGCGAAATCCGCCACGACCCTGAAACGATCCGTGGCACGCACGACCGTTGCAGCCGAGTTTGCCCAGGAGTGGCACGACATGCTGCTGGAAATCGGGCACCTCCCCCGCCGCATCGGCCTGAGCGAACCGCAAGATGACAGACTCACGTACGGCGGAGTCTGACACTGGCTGTTGAGCCAATCCGGATGCGGAGAGACACAGCATCGCTGCTGCGACCATGCACGGCACTATCATTCGATGATTCATCAATTGCATCCTGAGACCTCATCCTGTGTCAATGGTCAGTTTGAACTGTTCTTGTTGCCAGCATTTCGGCTGGCATTGGTTTTCTTCGCCAGTTGTTCCCATTCGAATTCGAGTTGCGAATCCGACAATGTGGCAATCTGCTTTTCCAGCCTTTGCATTTGCTCGGTCAATCGCTGCTGATCAGCTTTCAACTGAGCCAGTTTCATGTCACGACGCTGCTGCAGCAGTCCGCGAATTTCCTGTTCGAGTGCGTCGTCCCGTGTGCGAGACCACTTAGCAACCAGCACGCGGATCTGCGAGTCGTTTTTCCATAACTCAAGCTGATGTGCGTAGCGCGTCGGATTCTTCTCCCGCAGCTTTTCCAGCGTCTGGATCTGCTGATTGAGTTCACGAACTGCTCGCTGGAATTCGCCGGGACGAGATTTCTTGAGGTGTTCGAGTAACCGAGCCAGTTCCGGATGATGCTCAGATGCAAACGCCATCGTCACCGTAAGATCAGATTCTGAAAGTTCCGCACGCGGCTTCTTATCGGTCGCTTTTTCGCCGGGTTTCGGGGAATCGGAACGCACTGCGTCAGATGGCGGTTCCGCCGCCAACGCAGTGACGTCGCCACCGATCATGAAGACCGTGGAGAAGCCGATCACCAGTGTCCAACATGATGCCCGATTCATCAATACACCCCTGCTTCATCATCCGGCCCGATCGCAGGATGATCTTCGGATGATGCCGCT
>JAYTAK010001182.1:0-14023 GCA_043737515.1 Candidatus Kuenenia sp.
CAGTTGAAATGTCGCGCGATTGCTCAAGCGAAACAAATTGACGGTTGCCGGTTCGTTGGGCTGCGTCAGTCCAATGATGAGCGGCGTTCTGGCTTCATCGATCAGAATACTGTCAGCTTCATCAATTAACGCGAAATAGTGACCGCGCTGAACCGGCTCCTCGGCCCCCTGAAGTGTCCGAATATATCGCCGAACCTGAGTTCCACCTTCGTCCGTCATCGCTCCTTTACGCAGCCGATCGCGGAGAAAGTCGAATCCCATTTCCTTGCTGGTGCCGTATGTGATATCGCAAGCATAATTTGTGCGGCGTTCGTCGGGTTCCATCGAATCCAGAATCTTGCCGACGGTCAGTCCCAGTTTGAAATGCACAGGGCCCATCGTGTCGGCGTCGCGATTCGCGAGATAATCGTTGACAGTTACAACATGACAACCCTGTCCCGGCAAAGCTCGCAGGAAGGAGGGCATCGTGGCGGTGAGTGTCTTTCCTTCGCCGGTCTGCATTTCGACGATATGACCTTCAAAGAGCGCAATGGCGCCCATAATCTGTACTTCAAAGTGCTGCATCCCCAGAACTCGCCGGGCGGATTCGCGTACCAGCGCGTAAGCTTCGGGCAACAGTTTATCCAGCGCAACGCCAGCTTGCGCTTCCCAACGGACTCTGCGACCTCGAGTCAGCAGTTCTTCGTCGTTCAGTCCCTGCAGAGCATCGCTCATCCTGACGATCCTTCGCGCCATTGCACGCCACCGCGAACGACGCGCAACAGAAGGAATAAACCCTGCCTTTAAGCCGTGAAATAATTTGCCGGGAAGACTCATGCTCGGGATTGTACCAATTCACTTTCCCAAAAAAAAGACCTTTCCACCGGAAGTCGATCCGTCCGACTTTGAGGAGTGCAGGGAGCACGTGGCCCGATATCCCACAGACGCATTACTGCTCTACGCAATGGGATAATTGACATAATCACAATTGTCGCATGCCGCTTGCATGCTTGATGTCTGCACGCGACAATCGTCAGGCCGGTCCACCCACTTCGGCGGCACCGTTCGCGTCCACACCCGATTTTATGCCTGATCGTCTTCGCAGCGTCACTGAAACGCAGAATCATGAAACGCATTCAGATACTCCTGATCCTCGCCGTACTCGCAATGTCGATCGTTGACACTTCCTCTCCCGCCCAGGCGCAAACTCGCTCAGCGGGGCTGATGAACTTCAGTCGTGACGGTCGGTACGTGGCCTGTTCCAATCGCGACAGCAGCACGGTGACGATTCTGAGTTGGCCGGAGCTCAGGATCCAGCATGAAATACCTGTTGGGTCGCATCCGGAAGGGGTCGCGTGGATCGGCATAACGCATAAACTGGCCTGCTGCGTTTACGGAGATGACACGATTGCCATTCTGGACGCGGACAGCGGCAGGATCGATCGACAAATCGACGTATTTGACGAGCCTTATGGGGTCGTCAGCACACAGGATGGCAGCAAACTCTACGCCACGCTGGAATTTCCGGGCCAGGTCATTCAGCTCGATCCAGCATCGGGTATGGTCACTGCATCCTGGCAAGTCGGTCAGATGCCACGTGGTATTGCGATCAGTCGTGACGACAGTTTTCTGATGGTGACCGAATACCTGACTTCGAAAGTGCTGAAGATTTCGACGGCGGATGGCACGGTGCAGCAATCCTGGGACGGTGCCTCAACAGATAACCTGGCTCGTCAGGTTGTCCTGTCGCCCGATGACCAGAAGGCGTACTTTCCGCACATTCGTTCGCGTGTCACAGCCTCCCACGGCAATGGATCGATTTTCCCGTATGTGTCAGTCGCCAGGCTGACGGGAGAAAAGGCCGGCACACGCATGCGGGTGCCGATGGATTCGCTGCTTGGCGCACGAGTCACGGCGAATCCGTGGGACTGTGATGTGTCCGCCGACGGAAAACGACTTGGCGTCGTCTTCGCCGGTACGAATGACATGTATCTCTGCCGCATCCTCCCCGACGACTATGTCGAGCTGGAATACGAGAAAGGCATGAGGCTTGGAAACAACCCGCGTGCCATTCGATTTTCTCCCGACGACAAGGCAATGCTGATCTACAACGCACTCGACTTTGAAATCGTGGTGTTGCAGGTTCCGGACGGCACAGAGATCGCCCGCGTTGCTGTGACGAAAAATCCGCTCAGTGAAGAATTGCTGTTGGGTAAGCAGTTGTTCTATACCGCTCTGCAGCCAATGTCTTCCCGAAGCTGGATTTCGTGCGGCAGTTGTCATCCGGACGGTGATGCCGACGGACGCACATGGCAGCAGCCGGAAGGCTTAAGGCAAACTCAACCGCTGGCAGGCCTGTCCTGGACGCATCCTGTCCACTGGTCGGCAGATCGCGACGAAGTGCAGGACTTTGAACATACGATTCAAGGGTTGCTCATGCAGGGCCAGGGTTTGGCAATGAGGCCACTTCCCGATGCTCTCGGTGAACCCATCAGCAGCAAAAGCAAAGCTCTGGATGCCTTGGCTGCGTACACGAATTCCCATAAATATGCATTGAGCCCCTTTGCAAAGAACGGGCTGAGTGAATCGGCTCAGCGCGGACAGAAGTTGTTTTATTCCGCCGAAACAAAATGTGCGACCTGCCATTCCGGTCCGATGATGTCAGACTCTCAGCCGTGCGCCGTGGCCGACATCGTGCGACATAATGTGGGAACCGGCAAGGACGACCCTTCAGAACTCATGAAACCAGAATACGACACGCCGACGCTGCTGGGGCTCTATCGTTCCGCACCGTTTCTGCATCATGGCAAGGCAGCGACACTCAAAGATGTTCTGACGACGTCCAACCCACGGGATGAACACGGTGTCACAAGCCATCTGACCGAATCCCAGATTGAAGACATGGTTGAGTTCCTGCGTGCTTTACCCTTTGAAGACCCTGAACCCGCCGCGAAGGCCGCCGGATTGAAACAGGTCATTAAGTAATCCAGGGAAGGCGCATTGAACGCGCAGTCAAAGAACCTGCCTGCTGCGGAAGACAACATGGTGCGTCGTCAGTTGTAGGCCGGACCAAGTGTAGCGCAGTTCCGGCAGGAGTCTGGCAATTGCCGGAACTGCGCTGCGCTTGGTCCGGCCTACCCAAAACAAAGCATTGACGTCTCACTTGCCACTGAAGCCACTATGACCACATCCCCATCTCTCGCCGACCTCCGCGCAGCTCTCGCCTCCCTCTTCCCCGACAAAAATCAACTGGAGCAGGCAATCCAGCACCTTGCCACCGCGCCGCAGCCTGATGCACCTCAAATTGACGGCGTCGATGTGGATCTGCAGCGGCAGAGTCGCTGTGGATTTCCGGAAGTCATTTTCGGCGAAGGCAAATCGACGGAAGTGATTGTCCGGATTCTGCAGGCTCAGCAACAAGCCGGGCAGGACAGTCTGGTAACGCGAATTTGCCCTGACCAGGTGAAAACAATTCAGGCAGAGTTCAACAACGTCATTCACAATGACACGGCCCGCACAATTCGACTGCACCAGCCGTGCGAAAAGCCGGAGTTCAAAGGCGGACCAGTGATTGTGCTTACTGCCGGCAGCAGTGATCGACATGTCGCTGAGGAAGCAATGGAAACGCTGCGCTGGATGCGGATTGACTGTGAACTCATTCAGGACGCCGGCGTCGCCGGGCCGCATCGATTGTTGCGGCATATCCCGAAACTTCAGCAAGCCGCCGCCATCGTCTGTGTTGCCGGAATGGAAGCCGCACTGCCATCCGTCGTCGGCGGCTATGTTCCCTGTCCCGTGATCGGCGTTCCAACATCCGTCGGCTATGGTGCGTCCCTCCACGGCATCACCGCGATGCTGTCCATGCTCACCTGCTGCGCATCCAACGTCGTCGCGGTCAACATCGACGCTGGCTTCAAAGGCGGCTACGTCGCGGGTCTGATTGCGTCCCGCGCGGCACGATCAGGGGATTGCTATGAACGACAAACAGGAATCGCATGGGAATGATGGGAAGCATGGGAATGATGAAAGTCATAACTCCCATGCTTCCCATAAATCCCATCCCGATCAAAATCAACGCCCCATCATCCCGCCTCGCGGCGACTATCAAACACTGTTGTCCTATCAAAAAGCCGAGGTCGTCTATGACATCACCTTCCGTTTCGCCCACAAGTTTCTATTCAAAGGCGACCGCACGGTTGATCAGGTGATTCAGTCGGCTCGTTCGGGTAAGCAGAACATTCTGGAAGGCAGCAAGGCGGCGACGACATCGAAGGAAACGGAAATCAAACAATCAAAGTTCTATGTACGATGCCGTGGTCTTCAGCAAAGCGGAGTGACTGACAAAGATCGATGGCGATCTGCAGGACTCGGTCGGTCGGCATCATGCCGAGAATTCCGATCTTTCGAATCCGGTCCACGGCTGAGATGCCTTCGACGGACTCGGACGCCGTAAAGAACCAGCCGTTCCATCGTCCGGCGTTGAGCAGTTCGACGATGTTCGGATGCCGCTTCCATGCCGTCAATCCCGCCGACCGCACCAACTCGGAACGACGAGCGAGAGTCGAGTGATTTGCATCAACGTCCGATACCAACTGGAGAGAAGTATCGCCGATCTGAATCCGATCACCCGGCCACAGATCACACTCGGACACTCGCAACCCATTCACCAGCGTCCCCCAGCGACTGCCTTCATCGAGCAACGTCACTCGGCCATTCTTCACAATCACCCGACAATGCACGCGCGACGCGGAAGGATTCAGCAACTGCACGTCACAAGCGTCACCCCGTCCGATCGAGATCGAAAGATCGGCCGGGAGCAGAACAGGATTATTCGGCAGTGTGTCAATGATCAGGCGGAACATAGAGTACTTTCGAGTGGATTCGCGTGCGAGTGCTCTGAAGGCTGACGCCCTGCCACTCGCTATAGTTCATTGGAAGATCCTGTTTCGTACTTCCCTTTTCGCTCCGGCGACGCTGCGCCTGCCACCGCCTATTTGGACGGCGGGATCGTATCCACGCGTTCCATAAACAGCCCCAGATTTCTGGGCCAGCCCTGGTCAAAACATTCAATTCGCATGGTCCGAACACCGGTCGGGAGGAGGATTTCTTCTTCTGACAGCGCGGATGGCTGTGCCCTCCAGTTATCGATTACGATGGCGTCATCGACAAACACTCTGATTCCGTCATCGGCGATCGTACGAATCTGGTATCGTCCGGCATCAATCTGAAACCGGCGCACTGCGGTCATGGCAAACGGCTTTGTCAGGACGGCCTCGATCTGCTTCGACTCCTTTGGGTTCAAGTTGCTCAGGTCTGCGACTTGTTCGCGGGTCTCTGCAGGTCGTGCCGCAACTGTGGCCATGTCCGGCGGCAATCCATCGCGATCTTTGTCAAAAGCATAGTACGCCGTCTCCCAGTCGCCGGTCCATCGAGGTAACCTTTGGTCGAAGGGGCGTTGCCGGGGATCAGAGACTATCTGGAATCGGAACGAGGCACCTCCAGCCGGGACATGTCCCATGCCAAGCCGAATGGCGTTGTTTGAATACTCATATCGGACGTCACCGTACGGTCCGAACGCGATCTGCTCCACGCGAGCAGTGGCAACATTGAATTTGCCGGAATCCAGGCCCGGAATTTCGCTAAACAAGAGCCTGGATTTCTCCTTCGGTTTCCATAACTGTCCGTTGATCATGAATTCCGGAACTGCATACTTGTTGGCCTCAGATTCAATTCCAAGGTCGGTGATCCTGAGCGTATGGAAATCGACCTCCTTGCTCTCAATGGACAAGCGAGTGTTCAAATCACTAATTTCCCTGCTGACCCAGGAGGTCGGCGTTGTGGCGGCGGTTCCCATCACTGTCCCGTGAACGCCAGCCGCAGTCTTGTCGTTGATAATGGAACCCGTGCCTTCGTCGAGCGGCCAGTAACCCGCCAAATCTGCTTCGCTGCCAGTCAACCGCTGGCCCATATCCGCCCGAATCTGTTCCGCTGTGCGGGCGATATTCCAAAGCCGGACATCAGCGATTTGCCCGGCTAGAAAACGGCCACCCCAAACCGTTGAGGTGCCAAACTCCAGGGGATTCGTATTGCCAGGTCGAGTCACTGAAATTCGCGTCTCTGCATCAGGGCGTCCGTTGATTGCGAGTGCGATTCGATCGTTCGCTTTGTATGTGGCTGCAACATGATACCACTGGCCTGCTTCGATCGGCGTTTGCGATTCAACAAACTGTTCATTGGCTGCATAGAATCCAAAGCGATCATTCGTGCGAGCCTGAAGGTCAAAATCCGAACCGCTGCCCGATTTCGCCGCAATCGTCATGAGTCCCGCTTCCGATGGGAGCCGCGAGAATTTCACCCACAATGAAAGCGTCGCTTCGGAAGTCAAATCCAGGTGCGCCGCATGGGGGACAAGGATGCTGCTATCAAGGCCGTTTAGCTCAATCGCTGCATTGATGGTGCGAGCACTCCTGCTGATGCTTGCAGCAGTCGCTGACAATTCTTTTATGTGAATGTTGCGGTACGCGACGACACCACCGTGATTGGTCAGCGCGATTTGGCCGGTTCGGCGAGCAAGAGCTTGCTGCAAGTTGGGATCTGTGGTTTTCAAGTCGTCGAGCGCAAGGTCCTGAACGCATTCGCCGTTGACGAGGACCGTCAACTGACGATTCTGCAGCGTAATGTCCATCGAGTTCCAATCGTTGTCGTTCGCTGCTTTGTTTATTGCGGGCGACAGATACCCCAGATCGCCAGTGTTGACAGCAGATGGAACGCCATTGCGAATTCCGATCTCCAATGCCGTCGGATAGGTATTCGCATCACCCTTCGCGAGAATAAAGATGCCACCGTCACCAGAGTCAGCGGCTTGAGCTGTGACTGTGGGGTTGAATTCCAACCGTAACTGAAAGTCACCGTATTCCCGTTCGGTCAGCAGCACCCCAAAGTCCGACTTTTCGTTGGGAACGGTGATCGCGCCGTCTCTGACGATCCAAATGTTCCTGGTTCTCTGCTTATCATCGACGGGAATCCAACCCTTCAACTCTTTGCCGTTGAAGAGTGAGACCCAGCCATCAGTATTGTTTCGTTCGCTGACAATTGCAGGATTTGCGGCACTTGACAACGGCGATGATGTTTCAGCAGGTTGGTTTTCGCGAGTGGTTGCTGGATCGGGTCTGTCAATCGATGGTGACGGGTACTGAGCATCGGTTGTCAACTGCATCTCATCCGCCGTGATCTGCAGAATTCGTCGTCCGTCTTTGTTGATTTCGAATGATTCGGGGCTATGTACAAATGTGTTGCCATGTTGAACCGAAAACGTGTGGTGACCCAGCGTTACGACCACGGAGAACTCTTCTCCCTTTGGCGACTGAGCCGAGATCGTGTGGCTGTTGCCATCGACCAGTAGCGTGAGTTCTCCTCCCTGACTGCGAAGCCATTCGTCATCCACACGTACCATCAGCGTCTGATTGTCCGACTTGATGTAAAAAACGGTGTAGGCGTAAACAGAAAGAAAGACCAGAACACCAACCAGTGCCGCGAGCACGCCCCACTGACGCAGAAACCCGGGCTCAGGCATTGCCAGCAGCCGGCCCTTTTCGAAGCGGTAGCGGCGCTGTGCGGCGGGTAGGCGGCTGTAGGTGTGCAGGGCGTCCCAGAGGCGTTTGGCGTAGACGTTGCCAGGCTTGAGTTTCAGCAGGCGTTTGACAAGGGACTCAATGCCGTCCATGTTCTCTCGCCGCTCGCGGTCCTTGATGTCTGACAGCAGTTGCTCGGCTTCGAGTTCCTTGCTCTGGGCCTTTTCCAGCAGCTCTTCCATTGCTTCGGTGCGGCGGAGTGACGGGATGTCTTCCAGCAACTGGATGCAGCCGCGATAGTCGTGCTTTTCAAACAACTGTTGAGCCGTACTCAGGAGTGCGGAAAGCCCGGCGGGATTCATCGCCTTCGCTTCCGCTCGGACACCCGGCAGCTTCGTACGAGCCCACTCGGCGACCGCCTTCGCTCCGACCTGCTTTTCCTGAGCCAGTTTTTCGAGGTCCTGAATCGCCGCGGCGTACTGTCCTCTCTTCAACATTTCGTCGATGTGCGCCTTTTGAATCTCAAACGGAGATCGCTGGCGGTCGGTACCATCAGGGCGAATGGGTGCTTTGCTAAGACTTTTTCGCACTTGCTGAATGGCGGCGACAACTTCTGCCATCGAAGCAAATCGCCGATCCGGATCCTTTCGCAGCAGCTTCAGGCAGAGGTCGTCGATGTCTTCAGAGAGATCCTTCCGCAGTCGGCTGGGGACCGGCGGGGCATCTCGCAGAACTTTGGCCAGCATTTCCGGGACACTGCCTTCGAAGGGAAGTCGCGACGTCAGCAGCTCGAACAGAATCACACCCAGCGAATAGATGTCACTCCTCGGTCCGACTTTCGATTGTTCGCCTTTCACCTGCTCCGGTGCCATGTAGGCCGGTGTGCCAATCAGCAGGCCTTCCTGAGTCATCCGCGATTCGTTCGATGTACCGATTCGGCGTGCCAGTCCAAAGTCGGTGACGTGCGGGTGGAATTCGCTGTCAACGAGGATATTGCCGGGCTTGAGATCGCGATGGACGACACCGCTGCTGTGAGCATGGCCGACGGCATCAGCAATCGTTGTGATCATTTGCAGTATGCTGTCGATCGATTGCAGTTGTTGAGAACCGATGAACTGCGTCAGCGGAGCTCCGTCGATGTAGTCCATCGTGATGTAGGGAATGCCCTCGTGTTTTCCTGCATCAAACACGCTGCAGATGTTCGGGTGTTTGAGTCCGGCGGCCGCTTTGGCTTCACGGGTGAAGCGAGCCATGAAGTCTCCCCCGGCAGAGCCATCGGACTTCGGCAACTTCAAGGCCACCTGACGATCGAGCGTGGTATCGAGAGCCAGATAGACGCTTCCCATCGCTCCTTCGCCGAGAGGCCTGAGCAGCTGATAGCGCCCAAATTTCCGATCACAGAAATCTGACGCTGTGTCGGACGGAACCGCACCTTGAATCAGGGTTTCGCGAACAGTGGTCGGCACAGGCTTTGGTGGCTGTTTAGGTGGAATCGTCTGTGCAGTGGCGAGGTTTCCTTCGGCCGTTTCCTTTTGAAAATACGACCTCAGACCCTCGGCAAGATCCGGATACGCCTGCAGCAGTGCAGCCGCACTCACCGGCTGTCCGGCATCTTTCCGCTTGACGTATTCCGCGAGGATCGTCTTCAATCGCTTTTGCTTTTCCGGATCGGTCGATGGCTGGTTCATGGGAGACCTGTTTCACAAATTGGGTGGTGCGCAAAGACAATTCGGAGGAGACGCCACTCTCCGGGTGTCGCAGCGAATAAGCGCCAGCGTCGTTCGGCCTGGCTTCATCACTCAGAGAGTGATGCCTACTTTGGAGGACTCGCGTTTTCTCTGGCGTCGAGGATCTTTTGCCGCAGGCTGTTATATTTTGGCTCGTCAGGAAATAGTGTTAATAGCGACTCAATATCGCGCAGCGCCAGGTCGTATTCTGTAAACCCGAGGTAAAGCTCCGCGCGGAACAATCGATAGGCCGTCATTCTTGGCATGAGGAAGATTGCTTCAGTACATACCTCGATCGCTTCGGCAGGCCGGTTCTGCCGCATGCAACAGATGATCTTCAGTTGCAGCGCATCAGGATCGACGCGGTCCTGCAGCAGGCGTGATTCGATCTGTTCCTGAGCTTCCGCATATTCCTCATCTGCGGCAAGCTCGAATGCTTTCGCAAGATATGGCGTCGATTCCAGTCCCGATTGAACGTGATCAAATGCTGCCGCGATCAAGTACTGCGGCGCAGCTACTTTGCTAA
This sequence comes from Candidatus Kuenenia sp., assembly GCA_043737515.1. Lineage (GTDB taxonomy): Bacteria > Planctomycetota > Planctomycetia > Planctomycetales > Planctomycetaceae > SXXK01. The sequence goes on from JAYTAK010001182.1 coordinate 9,804, forward strand.
GACAGGAGCGGATCACGACGTCTCGGAATGGCAGTGATGCATCATCAATATGCCACGGCGCATGCATTGAAGGCGTTTTGATCGCCAAAAGATAGCCCCCGTACTGCTGTCGTATGCGCCGTCCCAGCAACTGAATGTGCGACTGCTCCGCTGTCATCCGACACTCGGTCGTCCACGGCACGGTCACCGTGCGGACGGAAACTGTCCGGGGATTCAGGAACGTGAGTTCGACCGTGTTATCCGTTGTGGACAGAAGATTAGCCAAACATCCGCCCAATGGGTCATCAATCTTCTCCACTAGTTCTGAGCGTATCTGTGCATCCAGCCTGTGTTGATTGACGGCGATCAGCAGCTCACCAGGTTCAATTCCAGCCTTGGACAGTGACGAATCAGGAAGTGTGTCCCGGACAACGCACCACCATCCTGGCTGCATGGGCACACCCGTTGCTCCTCCGAAACCGGCGGCGAGTGTGATCTTCAGCGGCGTCCGATCCCCTTCGCGAAGTACTGTCATCGACATCCCGTTACTGGTCTTGCCTGAGTGCATCGCTTCGAGCAGTGCGACAACTTCCGGATCCCAGGCAGGCTTGTCGTTGACCTTGAGAATCAGATCTCCTGCTTGCAACAACGGAGGCTGGCCAACTGTGAAGGAGACATCTGATGAGATTCGCATCAGTCTGGCGGAATGCTGCTTGCTCGGTTTCTCAAGTTGGCAGGTCAGCCCTAATGACAGGCAACTTCGAATCGTGCCGTGATGCTGCAACTCGGTGAATTGCAGCAGTGCATGAGTCACCTCATTCTTCAGCCGAACCTGTTCGCTGTCCGGCAATGACATCAGCAATGAATCCGTCGCCCAATTCGGGTTGTGAAGGACATTGAGTGCTGTGAAAGCGTCGTCAAATGCGTCGAGTGCCCGCGGGACGGCATCGGGCCTCACGGGCGGCGTCAGGGATTCCTCGGCCAGATGGATTGACGATCGAAATCTGTCGCTGGCAAGATCCGCTTTGATCGGCGTTTCCATCGCTTCAGCAAGACTCCGGGCTCGTTGCAATTCAGGTTGGAGTCGAGAGTTGTTTTCGATGCGACCAATCAGACCATTCAGAGTCGCCAGTGCCTTTGAGTAATTTCGTTCGGTCGCTTCCTGGCCGGCGCTCAAAAAAGCGAGTTCCGCGTGGTTCCGGAGCCGTCGAGTGTTCCGTTCGGAGATGGACCAAAGGACACTCACAGCAACGACGGCCAGTGTGACCAGAGCCGCAATCAGCGGATGCCGCGTACACCATTTGCGAAACGCATAACCGACCGATCGACCGTGGGCCTTCACCGGACGATGCTCACTCCACGCGAGCAGGTCGTCGGCCAGCTCGCTGGCGGAGCGGTAGCGGTCCTGACGCTCGACGGCAAGGCAGGTGGCAACGATGCTGTCGAGTTCCGGGTTCACAGCGGGATTGGAATGCGACATCGGCTGCAGGCGCTGAGTCCGGTGATCGTGCAAAAGGCCCTTGCGGAATTTTCGGAGACATTCCGCTCGCGCGGATCCCCGCGACAGGCTGCGAGCCTGCTGCCGGATTTGCTCCGTTTCCGGGGACATCCGGGGAAACTGTCCTGTCAACAGGTGATATAGAATGACTCCGAGACTGTAAATGTCGTCACGCGTGTCAGTATCGCCAGAAGATTCCAGTCGCTGAGGACTCATGTAGGTTTCAGTTCCCCCGCCTGTGTCAGAGGCCGATTTTCTTTCCTCGACCGACAGCGACTGCAGCAGTCCGAAGTCAGCGATTTTGACTCGGCAGATCTGCCTGGATGTTCCGGGGGCGGAACTGTCGAGCAGTTCCACGAGCAGGTTACCCTGCTTGAGATCGTTGTGTGAATATCCCCGCTGATGAATGGATTGTACGCCCAGGGCCGCCTGATACAGCCACTGCACTGCCTCGCGAGGATACTTTTGAGGTGTTTCACCCGCTTGTTCGCGAGTCTCCAGATAAGCCGACAAAGAACAACCGTCTACATATTCCATGACGATGAACTGGACGACACTTTCCTCCTGGCAGCGAACATCATAGACCTCGACCACATGATCACTGCGGATCCTGGCAATCCGTTTGGCTTCATCCTGAAGCTGCTTTCGAAAATGTTCGCTGCGAGCGAATTTGGGTCTCAGGACTTTGAGCGCCACCTTGCGTTCCAGCCTGCGATCCTCCGCCAGATATACTTCGCCAAACGTGCCCTGGCCGAGCAAACGCAGAATGTCATAGTGATCGACTGACCCGAGCGGGGCTGCCTCCGACCGCGGTCCCGGAAACACGGTGCGAGGTGCTTCGTTCGGACGGTGGGGCCGATTTCGCAGCAGGTTTTCTTCAAATTCGCGATCTACTCCGGACGAACCCGATTCACTGAAGGACCACTTCAGAGTCGGCTCATGCGCGATGTTCCGCTGCCACGCGATGCTTTCCAGGACTCCACTGCACAGCGGGCATTCCGCCACATGCACGCGGATCGCTGCTTCCTGGTCTGCATCCAGCCCGCCGTCGATGAGGTTTTCCAGCTCGCTCAGTGATGGGTGTTCGTTCATAAGAGACCCCTTGTCTACGAGTGTTTTGTGACAACCTGACTTTGCGGAGTTCTACCCGAAAGGACCAGCCAGCGGACGCTAGCGGTCTCATAATTGAATCGTGGGATAAGCTTGCAGCTTGTCGGTTGAATCGTGGGATAAGCTTCCAGCTTGTCATTGCTGTTCAAATTCGTGGAGTTTTCTTTAATCGATCCCGGACTGGAAGTCCCGCCCACATGCAATTCAAACCAAATCAACATCCCACAAGCCGCCGGTTCCTTTGAGAACACGAAACCGTGAACTATCGCTGCACGGCTGATCCGAATTCATGTTTTGCGATATCGTACTATGGATCGGCAGTCAGTTTCCGAATCTCTGTCTCGACATCCCGCCGCACATCCGAGAAGTAGTTATCCACCGTTGCCGGTGTGAGGCTGAGTTCCAGACCCGTCTCGCGAGCACTTTTACCGCCATGGACTCGAGCCCGGTATACTTTCCAGCGAATTTCTCCAACACGTTCCCGGACCCGGTCCTCGGCGGTACTGACCAGGTCCAGAATCTCCAGGAGGCCCGCGACGTCGGAACCGTCGCCCGGTTCCACGGCCTGCAGATCCGCAGCTTTCGCCAGCACATTCCGCTGGTGATGCCTGGACAAAAAGTCCGCCCACACGGACATCTTGACATGGGACAGCCAGTTTCGGAAACGACTGGTCTTTCGATAATCGAATGTCTCGAGGTTTTGGTGCAGCTTAAGCCAGATCTCCTGCAGCAGATCCTCCGCTTCCTCGTCCCGATAGAGTCGCATTGCGCACCATCGCCGAATGCGGCGTGCGTAGCGTTTCACAAATCGCTCCCAACCATCCTGAGTTGGTTCTGACAGGAACTCACGGGTTTCGCTTCCCGTCCCTGACATTTCCAGGTGGGATTCCGAGGGTCTGTTCGATGCTGGAAATGGTTTATCCGTCATGACAAGTGTCCTGAGTTTTGCGGGGATCAGAACACGATACCGGCAGGCGGCCCAGATTCTCATCGACTAATCTGAAAATTCTTTTTCTCTCATCAGCCGCCACGCCCAGCCGCTGATGGGCAAATCGGACACCTATCCTTCAAACGCTCCCAAGCCGAACTTCGAAACGTGGATGTGCGTTGGTCAGAAATTCTGAAATCCTTGATGAGACGGGTGAAGCGATTCTGACGGACATCCAGAGCACACCCGAGATCGAAGCACCGATTGATCACCGCGATGAACGTCAGGTCGTCACCGCCACGTTCCACCATTCCAGCGGAAAGCGGAAAGCGGAAAGCGGAAAGCGGAGAGCGGAGAGCGGAGAGCGGAGAGCGGAGGACGCGAATCTGAGATTTCAGATTTCAAATCTCCACTCGGCGATCTACCAAAAACTGAAAACCACCCACCGAAAACCGTCGGCTTCGCCACCAGCGATTCCCCGCTTTCGGCTTTCGGCTCTCCGCTTTCGGTCGATTCCGATTCGGAACGAATCGGAACCACCGCCAACCATCCATTCTGGTCCATCGACCGCCAGGAGTACGTGCAGGCCGGGCGACTTGAGATCGGTGAGCGGCTGCAGACGCTCAGCGGCGACGTCAAAGTCGTCCAGCAAAAACTCCCCCGCCCCGGCCCTCAGCCCGTTTTCAACCTCGAAGTTCACGATGA
>JAYTAK010001183.1:0-2680 GCA_043737515.1 Candidatus Kuenenia sp.
ACACATGCAAAAATTACAAAACGCAAAGTCCTTGACAACAAACGACATACAGCATGTCGCCCCCCAAAAATCAACAATAAATGTGGGTAACGTCAAGGCACGAGGCCAGTGGGGCCAATAGAACTGAGGTTCTTCCCGCCGGAACTGCGAGACCTTTGAATCTCGCAATCCACAAAAAGGCCATTGCAAACTACGGACTGGAGAGATCGCACCCGCTGACGGCACACGGGAAGTGTCAGATTCAGGCGACTTTTTGACGGGCATTGCGAGTATCTGAATCCTGAATGGCGATGGAAAGTGACGGCAACGCTATTGTCGCTGCTTCACAATAATGTGCCAATGTGATGACACCTGATTTGCCGCCAGCTCGTGCAAGTATTTTTGCCTGTTCAGACACCTGTTCAGCAAACACGGCTTTCCAGCCAGCAAGTGCTTTTGCTGCTTCGACTTCAATCTCATACTCGTCATTCTTGAGCATAGCAACCTCCCTGTCGCGTGGAAGTCGAATTCTATATTCTCCGTGACGGAAAGAGAACACCAGTTTGGGACAGTCCGATGCGTCCATTTTCGGCGTAAAACAACGGCCATCCCGTTCGAATCGCTGCTCATTTCCTGGCATCCTTTCAGGATCAATCGCAGTCACATCGACTTGACTGTGCCGCGCACTTCATTTGTCGTTGAGCCGGTTTAAAAGCACCGTGAATGAAAGACTGTGCCGAAGTGAATCCACGGTTCGCCTGAGGCTACGGCGACTCAACATGGTCAATATTTCAGCATAACTGAATCCTCTGCAGACAGGTCAATCCTACAGGTAGAAGCCCTGGCTCACTCAGCGAACTTGTTCCGCTCCGGTCGATGTGACCGAAGCCGACTGGGACTTTGCGAGACGTTGCGTCGGACGGTCTCACCGAAGCGGGTTTGGATATCTTGTCGCAGGGTACGGCATGTGGGACCGAACCATCGACGGTTGTCACAATTCTGACTCAGGTCACGCCCTCCTGAGTGGTTTGGGCGGAAGCATTTTGATATTGCGGTCGCGACTTGTGTCGTGGCTTCGCCGGGGGAATGTGTTGTCATTTCGACTTTGCAATTTGACGGCAGGTCAGGCCCGCGCCAATCAAATTGTTCAGTGCTCCGGCGTGTCGGAACCGGGGCACGCAAGCGAATCAATAATGACCCAGGAGTGTCCGCCGTCAGTTTTGTTATATCAACAGGATTCTGCAACTCGTGGGCAAGGTCAGTATGAATGCCAAAATGGCGTCACATTGACTAGACCTGCGGGGCTTTTCGCCACATTTTACTTCGCTATCGACAGTGTTGAGTCCGACCACTGGAGGCCAGCGCATCATGAACCAGCCGCTTGTCGATCAGAAACAGTGTCTGGAGCGGCATCGTCCCTATCTGATGTTGCTGACTCGCGCTCATCTGAGTCGGCAGCATCCGGCTTCATGGCGGTGGACCGAAGGTCTGGCAACTCCGCTTCTCGGACTGAACGTTTGTTAAATTCGTCTGATGTGCGAAAATCTTCAAACTCCGCGCTCCCCCTGACTGCGGATGGCGTCTGGAACTTTGGAGCAGTGGTATTTCACCACGGCCATCGTGTGATGTGCTTCAAGAAGTGCGAAAAATTGTCGAGGCACTTCCCAGGTAGACTGCGGCGTCATAGATCATGTTGCCCACTCGGTCACCAATGTTGACGTTCTGAATCTGCAAGAGAAACCTCAAACCATGTCTGATACCAGCCCCACACAGACCGGTCCTGCGTCGAACGACGAGCAGCAGTTGGAAGCGGTCATTGCCGATTACATTCGCGGCTGCGAGTCCGGCACTCCGCCGAATCGTCGCGAGATCATGGAGCGCCATCCGGAGCTTGCCGACGAGTTGCGGCAGTTCTTTGGCCAGCACGACCGCATGAATCAGATGGTCGAACCCATGCGCGACTTTGGTGATTCAGTGACTCACACCGTGGGGCCCGGTCAGCGGTTGAGTTATGTCGGAAACTACGAATTACTTGAAGAGATCGCTCGCGGCGGCATGGGAATCGTCTACAGGGCCCGGCAAACCACCCTGGGACGGATCGTGGCGGTGAAGATGATCGTCAAAGGACGTCTCGCCAGTGAACAGGACGTGCAGCGTTTCCTGATTGAGGCCCGCGAGGCCGGCGGACTGCAACATCCAAACATCGTCGCGATTCATGAAGTCGGTCAGCACGAAGGCTGGCATTATTTCTCGATGGATTTTGTGCGAGGCCGCGATTTGTCGGCCATGCTCAAAGAGAATGTGTTGTCGGCAAAACTGGCGGCAACCTACGTGTGTCAGATGGCCGAAGCGATTCACTACGCTCACCAGCATGGAACCCTGCATCGCGACCTGAAGCCCTCCAACATTCTGATCGACGAACACGATCAGGTCCGGATCACCGACTTCGGGCTGGCGATGCGAGTCGATGGCGACAGCGACCTGACGCAGACCGGCCAGATTCTGGGCACTCCCAGCTACATGCCGCCGGAGCAGGCTCAGGGGAAACGCAGCCTGATCGGTCCCGCCAGCGATGTGTATTCGCTGGGTGCAATCCTCTATGAATGTCTTACCGGCCGCGCACCGTTTCGAGCGGACTCCGTCATCAAGACGATTGAACAGGTGATCCACGCGGAAGCGGCGTCTCCGCGACTCTTAAATC
>JAYTAK010001184.1:0-2679 GCA_043737515.1 Candidatus Kuenenia sp.
GTCAATCCCCTGATTGACCGCGTGGACACTGCAAAAATCAGGGGACTTACGTCCCCCGCTCGCCGAACGCAGCCTCAGTCCAACCCGCGTGAAGTATAAAACGACAGTCCCCTGGCGGTCGATCGTGGCACAAGTGCCCTCTGTCATTCGATCGAATCCAGTCCGACGCGCGGGCAGTACTTCAGAAGCGCGCATGCGGAGCATTTCGGTCGGCGGGCGATGCAGGTCCGGCGTCCGTGGTGAATGAGGCGGTGAGAGAAGTTGATCCATTCGGATTTCGGCACGATCTGCATCAGTTCGCGTTCAATGATTTCAGGATTCTGCGATCTCGTCAGGCCCAGCAGGTTTGTGATTCGCCGAACGTGGGTGTCGACCACGACACCGGACGGAATCCCAAACCACGTTCCCAGGACCACGCTTGCCGTTTTTCTGCCAACGCCGGGCAATGAGACCAGTTGCTCAAGGTCCTGTGGAATCTCGCCCGCGAACCGATCGACCAGCCCCTGAGCCATGCCACGGATGTTTGCGGCTTTATTCCGAAAAAAGCCCAGAGGTCGCACGATGCGTTCGACGTCGTCCTGGGAACTGGCGGCCAGAGCTGCAGCATCCGGATACTTGCGGAACAATTCCGGCGTGGACTGGTTCACGCGCTCGTCGGTACACTGGGCGGAGAGAATTGTTGCCACAAGCAACTGAAACGCAGATTCATGATGCAGCGCGCATTCGGCTTCGGGAAAGATCTTTCTTAGAACCCGAATGATGGATTTCACTCGCTCCTTTTGTTCAGGAAGCAGTGATTCCGAGTCTGATGTTTGTGTGTTTGCGGAGTACTTTTTTGCCACGGTGCTTAGAGTCCGAAATCTGATTTGGTGATTTTTCTTATGTAGGATGGCCATTCATGTCCGTCGCATGGCCGAACGACGCCTACTCTGCAAAGATGACTGCAACTCTGGAGTCCAAAGATCAAGGTACGCTTCCGGGCAAGCACTCGGACATGAATGTCCAAGCTACAAAGGACTGGGACATGAATGTCCAAGGTACAAAGGGCTCGGACAGGAATGTCCAAGCTACAGAAGTCTATCGATCCTGTTCATACTCTGAAAACTGACAGGCTGAAATGGCTGAATGCAATTTTGATGATTCCCGCATCGACGAAGGGATTTTGCTGTTTAACGCCGGGGAATTCTTCGCCTGTCACGACGTGCTGGAGGATTTCTGGGGGGAATTGACCAGTCCGGAAAAGCCCTTCTTTCAGGGACTCATCCAGGCCGCCGTCGCGTTGTTTCATTTTGAAGAGGGCAATCTGGGCGGAGCCCGACGCATGGCAGGTAGTTGCCGGGTTTATCTGAGTCCGTTTGCTCCAACCTGCGGGAGAATTGACGTCGCACGTCTGCTCACCGATCTTGAGACGTGTTTTCGCGAGTTACAGAAAGACTACACTTCTTATCCGGCTCACCTGAAGATAAACCCGGAGAAGGTGCCGAAGATTTATCGAGCGGCGAGGTGAAGGAACATAGTGAGCGTTCAGGCGGTGTCTCGGACATGAATGTCCAAGGTACAAGAAGACAAGGCTCTACAGATTGGGCACTCGTTTTTGGGCTTCGCTGCGTTTCCCGGACGGATCCCAAAGTCGGTCGCCGACCACGAAACCGAATCCCATGTTCAGTTCCGTCTGAGCGCGACGCGCCCATGGGGTGCCCGGATGATCGACAGTCACTGCTTTCATGCGTTCAACTGACGCCGCTTCTTCGGTCTTTACCATTTCCAGATATTCATCGCGTGACTGCTTCATGCCGAACGCAGCTTTCAGTCGGCTGAACTGAGCTTCATCGGGGACCATCGTCTGTGTATTCCACCAGAGATCCCAACGATTGGACTTTGGGTTCTTCGGCTGCGGCATGTGATTCACATGCTGATCCATTGCCAGCAGATACTGGTACAACCGCAGGCGAAAGATGTACAACTGCGCGAGTGCCAGATCGTAACCGGCCCGCCAGCGCTGACTGGCTTCGGCGGCGCGCAGAGGTTTGACTTTTTCCAGCAGGCCAATCGCCTGTTCTATAAGTTGCATAGCGCGTGCGGCCTTGACGACCTGAGCCAGCGCGGTCGTACGGAAACCTTCCACGTCAAGTGGAAATAGTTCGTTTTGAATATTGAGTTCGGGGTCGGACTTGGTGTTCGGAAACAGCAGTGTGTCGCCGTTCGGGTTCAAAGTCGCAATCACCCGCCAGATCGTTTCGCGGAATTCACTGGTGGTTCGGTCGCTGACATAGTCCGGACGCGAAACAAGGTTAGGCTGATACTCGCGCATCGACAGGAAATCGTATTTTCGTCTGTCATTGGCACCTTCGCCGACGAGTGTGCTTTCTTCGCCCGGCAGCACAAAGAAAATTCCGCCTGATTCGCGCGCCATGCGAACCTGTTCGTAAGGGCCGAAGCCTGCAGACTGCGTGTCCCCGCGAGAATGCAGACCGTTCCATTGCAGGCACTCGGGGTATGGCGTTTCCGGGCCGCGGCGGATGCGAATCCAGAACTCTTCCTTGGTCGGTTCGTCGATCCAGCGCTGGTGAGCGTACGGAAAGCCAAACATGCTTTCACGGCCCAGAAAATAGAGCGGTGCCTTGGCGGCACGACTTTCGGAGATCGCATTTTCAACGAAGTCGCCATCGTCACCGGACT
>JAYTAK010001185.1:0-2678 GCA_043737515.1 Candidatus Kuenenia sp.
TTCAATATTCACGGCGGCAGCCGCGTCTGTCACAATGACGCCATCGCCAACGCGGATACTGGTGTTGGTCAAACCGAAGAGTCCGATGCCTCCGAAGGATTCGACGTCGATCGCACCAAAGCTGACCGCTCCGGTATTGTTGACAACATTGATCCCAGCGCCACCGGGGGCTCCGCCCTGAGCGTTGACAATGATGGTGTTCTGGGCAGAAATTGCACCTGAGTTTCCGGTGAATGACATCGCGGCAAACTGCGATGGAAGAACATTGTCGTTCAGAATGTTTGTCAGATCCGCTAACGTATTACCAAATTGGACCGGACCTGAAGAATTCGTCACCAGGATGCCTTCCTGCAGGCGCCGGGAGATCCGGGTTGACCCCTGGAATTGGACACCACCTGCATTCGTGTCGATCGCAATGGACGCCAGGTCCGTGGCGTCGATGAAAACATTACCCAGAATATTGACACCGCTGCCAGCCACATTGTTGCTGATATTGATGCCATTGCCGTTGCTTCCGCGACCCAACGCGACAGCCCCGATGGTCAGGTTGTCCCGGAAAGTCACAAGACTCCCGACCAGTTGATCATGAATGGAGACCGCAGCTTGCGCGCCCGCTCCGGCACCCAGTCCGTTGATCGTTACGACATCTGAAAATATTGTTGATCCGGAGGACTGGCGAACTTCAATCCCTTCGGCATTGCGATTTGTAATCAGCAGTGCGTCGGTGAAATTCACCTGACCCGAGGCATTGCTGATCAGGACACTCTGGAGTGCCGCATTATCGATCGTAATCTGTGCCAACTGCGCGTTCGTTTTGTTGAACGTGTAGACGCCGGCGCTGTCGATGATCGCGATCCCGTTACCCGGACTGTTAGTGACGGAGACGGTATCAATCGTCGCCGATCCTCCCGTGTTGTTCTGTATCAGAATGCCGTTTCCGCCATTCGTCGTATTGTTCGAGTTCGTCATGTCAACCCGGCCACCCGTCATGTTCTCGATCGTGACCGCTGGTTGTGCAGAGGTGTTGGTGAGCGATGCCAGCCCGAAGATATTCGTGGCGCCACTCGCGGCGCGATCCGTGGAGCCGAAAGTCACGATCCCATTGCCACCATTCACATGGAACAGCGGACCGGTCGCTGCGGCGCTGGACACCAGAGTCGTATTTGTAATCCTCGTCGAATCAATCGTGTTCAGCAGGCTGATTCCGGAAACACCGGCATTCTGGACGAGGACATCGTTGATGATCCAGTCTCCCACGCCGTTACTGACGATCCCGCTGCCCGTCGGGCTATCGATGATAAAGCCGGAGAACTGACTGTCCTGAGCCATGGTGACCGTGTTGCCCAGAGTATTGCTGAGCGTCGGTCGCAGGAAGGTCGGGTTGGCGGCGAAGGTCGGTGACTTTGGCAGTGGAATCGGAGTCGGCGTGCCAAGAAGGTCCACGATGATCGTGGAATTGGTGTTACGCCCCGGCTGAATGAAGCCTTCTCCAATGACCTGCTGGCCCGGCAGCAGATTGACGACGTTTTGCGGTGCCGCATTGAACACGCTTCCGGCATGCACGAAGACAATGTCGGTCCCTGCTCCGAGGCCCTGAGTCAAAAGATCGTACGGATTGTTCACGGTCCCGTTAAAGACAGGGCCCGTCGCGTTGCTGTTGACATGCGCGACTGTCAACGGTACTCCGCCCGCTGTTGTCGCCAGTTGACCTGCTGCGGTGATGTCGCTCAGCGATGCGAGGACATTCATGTTGCGACGAACGGGATCACGGAACCGTTGAATGGCCGAACGCTTCGTATGTTCCTGACTGTGGAAACCGCCCAGATGCACGACAGCGCTGAAAGACACGGTCGTGTCGAATAATTTGTCGTCTGTGACCTTCAGGCCAAGTTCCAGCCAACCACCGATATCGGCCTGCACCCGGGAAGACCAGCCGGTAAAACCAGGAATGTTGGCACCTTCGTAATGATAGCCACCGCCAAAGGCCCTGACATCAAAGCGTTCGGAAAGTTCGCCAGGCAAAAGGAAACCCGCTTCAGCATCGAACCCTTTCAGTGCCTCGGCGAATGTGTCAATTCGGTCGAATGTGATATTTTGACCTGTAAACGCCACGCTCCCGGGATCCACGCGCTGGCCGGTCAGGGTCGGGACGCTGGAGAATGGCTGATAGTAGTTCCCCCTCGCCTCCCAGTTATTCGCAAGCAGTTCTGCGCCTACGCCCCATTGTTTCAGATGAGCGCCCGTCAGCTGGTCGGCGTCAAAGTAGCTGTTCGCACCAACGACAACATCCGAGGCAGAAATATAGTGTCGATAACCACCGCCAAAAGCCCATGCCAGCTGCCCCTCGTTGGCCATGGACAGCCTGGAATCGCCAAAGAACAATCCATCTTCGACGTTGAAAAACGGAGTCAGATTGATATGGCTGATGGATTGAGTTCGTCCAAGAGTGGGGCCAGTTGTATGACCACCACGAAACTGAACTCCGAAACCATCACGGTTGTAGTCCTTGACTTCGGACGCTGAGCCGGTTGGCGTTCTGCCAAAACTGTAGGCGTCGTCCTGAGACAACGCTGCAACGGAACTGGTCATGAGTCCCACCAGAGCTGCCGCTCGGGATAGTTTCTTCAGCCAGCGATTGGGGTTCTGAACGATCTTCATGACGTTCCTCAAACCAAGGT
>JAYTAK010001186.1:0-2676 GCA_043737515.1 Candidatus Kuenenia sp.
TTTCGGCCCCAGAGTACTGGATCCGGAGTGGTACGCTCCGATTACGCTCGCCACCGGCGCGTTCGTCGTCTTCTGGCTTTTCCTGTACTGGCTGCATCGGCAGAAGATTTATCTGCGACTATGACAGGCCGTCATGGAGGTCTGCCACCTATTTCTCCTCCGCTGTCTTTGCGAGGTCTTCATCGCTGCCAGCGACGAGCAACGTATCGGAATCTTTCAATCGTACGTCCGGGTTACTGGATGCGGCCATCTTGTCGGTCAGGATGTCGTGAATGGCGACAATCGTAATTCCGAATCGCTGCCGCAGTTCCAGTTCGCGCAGTGTCTTGCCGACCCACGAATCAGGGACACCCATTTCCTGGATGCTGAACCCTGTTCCGAGCTTGACGTAATTCAGCAGTCCGGCACCGGAAATACGTTTACCCAGGCTCAGCGCCGATTCGCGTTCGGGGAAAATCGTCTCCGTGACTTTCATGCGTTCCATCACGCGCGCGTGATCGCGGGAAATCACTTTGACGTACACGTCGCGGATTCCCAGATCATGAACGGCCATCGTCGTCAGAATGCTGGCCGTGATGTCATCGCCCGTGCTGATCACCGCTGCGTCGGCTCCTTTAGCGCCGATTTTTTCCAGTGTATGCAGATTTTTTGCATCGCCCACTGCGGCGCGCGACACGAAAGGCGAAATCCGATCGACGGCCTCTTCATTGGTGTCGATCGCAATCACTTCGTGCCGCTGCGCAAACAGAGACTCCGCAACACTCGATCCGAAATTCCCCAGACCAACGACTAAGAATCTTCTCATAGTTTCAGCTCTTTGAAAGCGATTAACCAATCACAACATCTTCGTATGCATAGCGAAATCGCCCGGCGTGTGAACGCGGAATAGTCAGCAATGCTGCCAGAGTTAACAGACCGACTCGACCCAGAAACATCATCAGGATAATCACACAGCGACCTGCGACCGAGAGTTTTGGGGTCAGCCCCATTGACAAACCCACGGTGTTGACCGCACTACTCACCTCGAACATGTGTTCGGTCAGACCGCGAGGCGAGGCGTTTTCGGTTGCCGACAGCAGGAACACGCCTGCGATCGCGAAGCCGATGGCAATCACAAACAAACCAACGGCCCTGGATGTCGTTTCTTCCGGAATCGACCGACCGACGCAATTCGTAGACTCTGAACCACGCAGGCGTGACCAGGCCATCAATCCCAGAATTGCCAGCGTTGTCGTTTTGAACCCACCTGCTGTGGAACCTGGCGATCCGCCAACAGTCATCAGCATCATCGTCAGCAGATTGGCGCTGTCGGTCGCCTGACCGTAGTCGATCGCGTTGAATCCTGCGGTGCGTGGCGTGATGCTCATAAACAGTGAATTGACCAGTTTGTCGATTGGCGTCAGTCCGGTCAGACAGTTATTCCATTCGAATACAGCAAACAGAGGCGTCGCTGCTGCCGTCAGCAGCAGAGTGACGAAAATCACCAGGCGACTCTGCAGCGAGACCCGGAACGCTTTCCGCTTTTTCCATGACACCAGCGCGTGCCATATTTCCGTGTGTGTCAAAAACCCAAGTCCGCCTGCCAGAATCAGACAGGCAATCACAATCAAACTGGCGGGGCTTCTCTGAAATCCCATCAGGTTATCCGTAAATGTCGAGAACCCGGCATTGCAGAACGCACTCACCGAATGAAAAATCGCAGGCCACGCAGCTCCCTTCCACCCGAGCTTAGGAACCCACAACGCATACAAGAGGATCGCCCCGATCGCCTCGAACACAAACGTAAACCGCACGATGTCCAGCGTGATGTTGCGTCCTTCCAGATGCAGCGTGGATTCCGCGGCGACAATTGAACTCGCTTCGGCTCGCAGGGAAAGTCGCTTTCCCAGCGCCACAAGAATCAGACTGGCGAACGTCAGCATGCCCAGTCCGCCAAGTTGAATCAGCAACAACACAAATCCCTGACCGAACGGCGTAAAAATCTGAGCCGTATCGCGGACAGTCAATCCGGTCACACAGACAGCGCTGGTAGACGTGAACAACGCATCCAGCCAGGTCATCGGTTCACCGGTATAAATGCCGGGCAGCAGTTGCAGGCCGACAGTTCCACTCAGAATGAGCAGCGCGAAGGAGCCAACGAACATCTGCGGAGGTGTCACACGCTGCCAGATGGCCAGCCGGTGTCCCTGCGGAATGTCCCAACGATGGGCTCGTCCAAATCTTCTGGGCTTCAACCTTCACCACCGTTTTGTCGAACAACCGACGGACTTGAATGTCCATCCTGCAATGAATCACAGCCTGACAGTCCGCAGCATAACATCTGGCGTGCCATGCGTGAACGCTACCCGGCCACGGCCGCTGAAATCACCATTTCTACAAAATATCCCGGAGCCAGTTTTGCTTGCACGCAGGCTCGAATCGGCAAATGCCCGGTCGGAACCCATTCGTCCCACAGGGCGTTCAGGATCGAGCCGTCATCCAGATTCTCCAATTCTCTGAATTTCAGACATGCACAGGTTCCGGATGAATCCAGGGATCGCGGTACTTGCGTCGCAGCAAAGCCGTGGCCTCGGCATCTCCGGTGACGGTATGCGTCGCCGGATCCCATTTCAATGTTCGACCAAGCTGCATCGACAGGTTTGCCAGAATGCAACTGGCCGCTGAGATGTGACCTTC
>JAYTAK010001187.1:0-6124 GCA_043737515.1 Candidatus Kuenenia sp.
TGGCCACCATTGCGGCTTGTCCGCATGGAGCCGTGATTCCATTGATCAGCGCCCTACGGAGTCAAGCTCCGCAGTGGCGAAAACGCCTTCCGGATTTCTAGTCTGGTGATGATCATCGCTCGATGGGGACGAGCCCCGATCGTGGCGGAAATCCCCTCGTGGCATTGGTCTCTACACAACTCAAAATCAACTGCAATTGTGGATTGTTTCTGCGGTCATCCAATCTCTGCGGTGTAAGAGTTTGAAGATTGAATAACCGCAGAGATTGGAAGACCGCAGAGGCGATCCTGTGCGTCAATGGCAACAATGGGACAGTTATTTCTGGCACGGTCCTTAGCTCAACGACTCCCATCAATGGAGTTTCTCGCCACAGCCAGTCGAGAGAACAGCACAACGTAGAGACCCATCGTGATTATGAGCAGACCGAAGCAGCCGGGCCACAGCACCTGTGGTCCGAATCTCGCGAGAATCTCGCCTCCCAGCGGAGCCCCGATCATCAAAGACAGGGCGTGTGACAGATTGAAAACACCCATGTAGCGGGCTCTCATTGACGGCGGAGCAAGTTCGGAAACGATGGTCGGCTTGTAGGGTGCCTGGAAAATCTCACCTATCGTCCACAGCACAATTGTCCCCACAAAGAACATGGCGGAATCCGCGTAGACGGTTAATCCAAAGCCGACGGCAAGGAATAACTCCCCGGCGAGCAATACCAGTGCTCGATTGCAGCGATTCAGCAAATGCGTCAACGGCAACTGAAGCAGAACGATCATCGCACCGTTGACGCAAATCATCGTGCCGAATTCCAGCTTGGTGAATCCCCTCTCGATCACATACAGCGGCAGAGTTGCGAAGCCCTGCATAAAGACGATGCTCGTCAGCAGATTACAGAAACAGAACAGCAGGAACGTCCAGTCGCCTGCGACATGCCGCAGAGCGCCAAGCAGTGAAGTTGCTAGTTCGCTTCTCGAAGCAACGCCTTCAGCCCTGCCAGTCGAAACAGGTGCAGAAGCAGTTGTATTGACAGAATCCAGCGAAGCCAGTCCCTCCGCTGCGGCAAGTTGCGTGAAACCAGCAGGCGACTGGACTGCAGTGGCGATCTGATCGTTCGATGCCGAGTTGTCCTGAGCTGCCACTCCCTTCAGGGCAGCGTGCGGAATGGGGCGAGTTTCCTGCATCAGAAAGTAGACGACGCCCCCGAACATCGCTGTGGTGATCGCATCGGCCCAGAACAGCCAGGCGAAGGAGTAGCTTGCAAGGAAGCCGCCAATCGGCGGAGCCACGGCGAATCCCAGGTTCACCGCGATATACATCAGGCCAAATGCGTGGGGACGTTGTTCACCGGATGTCAGATCACCGATCATCGCGGCAGACGCCGGGCGGTACATCTCCATGATGACCGCAAACAGAAACAGCACGCCCATGAACAGCCATGGATTCGTGACCAGACTGAGCATCAAGAGGGCCGTCGCTCCACCGAAGAGTGCGAACAACATTGTCGCCCGTCGCCCGAATTGATCGGCCAATTGACCACCGATCAGTGACGAAACGACTGATCCGAACCCAAATACTCCAATACAGTAACTGGCAAACGCTTTGCCCGCACCAAGCTGTTCTGTGACGTAGATCGTCAGAAACAGCATCACGAACGAGCCCGCGCGATTGATCAACGAACCAAAGCACAGCACATACACCATGCGCGGCAGGTCGATGTAATTCCGCAGAACGGTTCGTGCGGTGGCCAGCAGGGGCAACATGAACAAGCTTTCTCAGAGCCATGGCGGATGTCTGCCTGGCGGACACGCCGAACGGGAAACGGGATCGCCCAATTGTTCAGGCGATGGAAGAAACAACTGAACTTATCAGTGTTGTTCAGCGAGCCACGTCTTTGTGCTGAGGACCTCGCCGGTCGCGTCTGACGTGACGGTGGTCTTCCACTGCAGCACACCGAATGGAATCTGATCGCAGTACATCACGTCACAGCGATGCCAGCATTTTCCAAACTGCGGATGATCGACCAGCACGCGCGCGGCACCACGTTCGACCTTCCACGCTTTCGTCGGATCGGATGCGGACGGAACCCAGGTGGTTCCTGCGGAGTTGTAGCCGCTCCATGTGTCTTCCGGCGTTGGAATCCAGTTCATGGAAATCCCGGCACGGTCTCTCTTGACTAAAGCCTCCACAGCAAAGATCTCTGATAATTTCGCCAAAATGAACGAATGATCCAGTCGATCATCGCTTTGCACGGGCACTGAGTCCTTAAATGCCCGGGAATAGTTCTGAAGCACCGTTCTTTGTTCGCCAACTTCCAGCTCAATGTTCATCACAAGCAAGTTGGGATTTTTTCCACGGGCAATCCCAGTTGCGGCAAATGGATGTGCAGCAGTCGTGACGATCAATCGTTCATTGCTACTGCTGAGCCAAACCATCGACGCGCCGACCTTGTCAGGCCAGGTGTTAAAGACAGACGTTCGCGGCGGATCAAACGGCTTCGTGGGTGTGCGATAGTTGATCCAGCCCGCAGCCTGCATCTGTTCGTACAGCCACGAAGATTTCCATGGGCGATGCAAGGACCATGAAACCGATATGATCGAAGCCAGCAGCAGGATGCCTGCTACGAACCGCGTCGGGCGAGTTATCAATCGCTCGACAATCGGCACTAGCGCCAGCCACCAAAACGGCGACAGCCACAACATCCAGCGCAAGCCGACGGAATTCCCGCCATAGTTGTAGTTCTGCGGCCGCGTCAGATAGAAGCCGAGCGTGATGACCGTGACGACGGCACCAGCAAGAATGACCCACTTTCGGACGGCATTTTCACTCCGACGCAGCATCATGAACCAGCCACAGATGGACAGACACAGCACGGGGGTCAGCGACAGCAATCCGTGATGGCCCAGCACGCAGTGAAACAGGTAGACGAGTGGTGTTTCCTGATTTGCGTCCAGATCACGAGGATTCGTCCAGTAACTGGGGATGCCGTTGTGTGTGTGAACGTACGGGTCGGAACCGAATGCGGCGTAAGACGGTTTCACACCACCGGTGGACATCCAGTTTGTGATGAAAAAAGCCGCAAGCGGGATGATGGCGGCCGGAACGTAGCGAGTCAGTGTCAGGCGGCGATCGATCATCAATGCCAGGCCGAACGACAGAACTCCCAGCAACGCCGCAGGCAGTTCAAAGCAACACGTCAAAGAGGCGAAGAATCCGAGTGCGACAAAAAGTCGGCCCCGGCCTGGGGAGTTTGCTGTAATGGTTTCAGCACGCCGTCGGTTCGTCAGAATTTCCACCGCTGCCGTGATCGCAAACATCGCGGTCGCGGCAGCCGGTGTGTGATTGTTGAGTGTCGTCAGATACGGATTCAGCATCGACCCGAATCCGGCAACTGCAAGAACAAACATCCGCACGGGCGGCGACGCATCCAGCATGATCAGGCAGCGACACAACGACCGCAGCGCCAGCCAGAACGGCAATCCATTGACGACCAGCAGCAGTAACCGAGTCACAAATGCCGTGTCGTTGAACAGCCCGTATCCCAGCGTCCAGCGTTCTGCCGCATAAAGACCAGCGACGATGACAGATAACAATGGCGGCTTGGACGAATAGAAGTGCCACGGTTCAGATTTGTTTGTTCGATACCGCACTTTGTCGATTGTCGACCACCGCGTGTAAGCATCGACTTCGTCAATCCGAAATGTGCCTCGTTCGACCAGTGACCACACCGTCGCCCAGCGAGACCGATCATTGGCGCTCTGCAGCGGTTCCGCCTGCAGAATCGCGGCGAAAATCAGGCCGGTCGCAGCCAGAATTAAAATGTGTTCCGCGATTGACGGCTTATGTAAAGCCTGTGGGTCGTCGTCAGTCGTTAATGGTTTTGTCATCAGGCGTCAGATTCTGCAGTCGGTTGATCATGGAAGCGGAGAAGAAACGGTAAGTGTGTCGAGTTCCGTCAGAGTCCTCAAGTGCCACTGGTCTTGTAGCAGAATTCGTAAGAATTCTGGTGCTCACTCATCCCCCGACGATTCGCAGCAAAATGCCGACGAAAGGCGATTCTTGCCCTGGTCCAGCGGCAAAAATGCATCGTGTTCTGTATCTTGCACTGATTACGAAACGTTCGAATACAAACTTCATGCGGGCAGCATCATGTTAGTCAGGTTAACTGGAATACACCCACCGCTTGTTTTTGTCACGTTGGCAGCCATGCTCCTGCCGACTGATTTTTCAATCGCCATTGCCGGGGCTGAGGAAATCGATGTGGCGGCCTTGAGTGCAGAGATCACGACGCTGAGCGGTCTGGCGCAGGACGAACATTCCATTCGGCGATTGATTGAGATCGATCAACTGCTTGCAAAAGAGCTGGCCATAGACGTCACAGCCGATCAAAAGCGATTGTTGATTGCGCTGGCGAAGTCACAGGACACAGATGCACTGGACCACGTGCGCTCTGTGTTTGAAAATTCCCCTGAGCGTCGAGGTTCTGCCGCGCAGGCGCTGGCTGCCGCGACGACACTTCGACCGACCGACCTGCAGGACTGGCGCTACATGGTGCGTTCGCTTCCCGTCGTGCAGGGAGAAGAAGCGGTCGATGTCCTGAACGCACTCCAGCGTTTTCGCACACGAGCAAACAAGGGTCAATGGGTTCGACAGGTGATTCTGATCGGCCTCACACTTCCTGACGATCAGCAGTCAGCCACGACCGGACTGTTGCGGCACTGGACCGGCGTGCCGTTGAAGAAATCCGAAGCCAGCGAATGGACGCTGGGAAAGTATCAGTCATGGTTTGCCAAAGAATACCCCGACCAGCCTGCAGCAGTTCTGCCTGTGGATGCAGCGGGTCGCAAGTGGACGATGGCGACTCTGCAGCCCGCGTTTCAGACGTTCAGAAACTCGGACGCACTGGTGCAACAGGGAGAGCTTATTTATCAAAAAGCCGGATGTCAGAAGTGTCATAAACGCGGCAAAGTCGGTGAAGCTCTGGGACCAGATCTGACGTCACTCGGCTGGCGTCGTCAGCGGCGTGAGATTCTGCATGCGACGTTGTATCCCTCGCATGAACTCAACGAAGAATATCCCACCGTGACCGTCGTCCTGAAAAGCGGCAAGTCACTGACCGGGATGATGTCAGCCAGTTCCGCCGAGAGCCTCGCGGTCGTATCAAGTACTGGTATCCGCGAAGCATTCCCACGCACCGAAGTTGAGACGATCGTCAATCAAAAGACTTCCAATATGCCCGACGGATTGCTCGAGCCACTGAACGAAGAGGAGATCATGTCTCTCATCGCGTTCTTGTCTTCTGTGGACGGCATCCCCCGACCGCACACCGACGAAGGTCCGTAAGACTCTTCGGTCATTTGGAATGCCGCGACGAGTCACCGAACTCAATGGCGTAGACTTCTGGCGAGCGGGGGATGTTAATCCCCTGATTCAATGCGAATGATGCGGAAATCATCGCCCAAACGTACCCCGCTCGCCAGTCCAATTCCATAAGTCCACGCCATCACACCGCCCCCTCGGCAGATGACTGCGTAGGCGATGTCGCTCCGCCGACTCGCACTCCGGTTCTAGCCCGTTCGGAAACGATCTACACGGCGGAATGCGTAAGTCGGCTGTGAAGGGGAACGCGACGTTGGACCTGGGGAATCTCAGTCGGCGGAGCGACTGAGCTACGTAGGTGATGTCGCTCCGCCGACTCGCACTCCGGTTCTAACCCGTTCGGAAACGATTTACATGGCGGTAAGCGTAAGTCGGCGGTGACGGGGAACATCACGTTGGACCTGGGGAATCTCAGTCGGCGGAGCGACTGAGCTACGTAGGCGATGTCGCTCCGCCGACTCGCACTCCGGTTCAAGCCCGTTCGGAAACGATCTACACGGCGATATGCGTAAGTCGGCGGTGAAGGGGAACGCGGAGTTGGACCTGGAGAATCTCAGTCGGCGGAGCGACTGAGCTACAGGAAGTAACAACGCCCCTCAGCAGATAACTGCTGAGGGGCGTTTTGGTGAGAGTGACGTCTACTTTTCGGAGTTGCGAAAGAACTCCGTCATCCCGGCTGCGGTGGGTGTTGTCGATTCCAGTTGCAGGTCTTCGAGATTGATGCCGTCCAGCGGTGAAGCCGGCTGCGTCGGAG
>JAYTAK010001188.1:0-2672 GCA_043737515.1 Candidatus Kuenenia sp.
GTCTTTATTCGGAGCGGAAAGGAAAAAACCATGGCCATTAGACCTCCCCGCAAGTCAAATCGCAGGGTGCAGACGAGCCGCAAGAAATCCGGTCGAGTCCTTGTGGCTGAGTCTGCGGGGTCGGCGACGAATGTCGTCAAAGTTATATCCGTCGGAGTCCTTCGCAAGAGGTTGAAACTCAAGCAACCAGAATTTGCTCGCCTTGTGCCAATCTCCCAGCGGTCACTCGCTACGTTGGAAAGTGGTACTCCACCAACGCAAGCGATTGCACGGCGATTAACGGAACTGAAACGGCTGATCGATGCACTCTCGGAGATTGTTCATGAGGATTCGCTCGGCGCATGGATTCAGACCCCCAACGACGCCTTCGACGGCCTGAAGCCCATTGAGTTGATTGACCGAGGGCAATCGGATCGACTTTGGGAAATGATCTTCAACCTTCGTTCCGGAAACCCATCCTGAAATGATTACAGATCAATCGATTGCAGCAAAAGGCACTAACGCGGCAAAAAGAAAACCCGGCATCCATGGGATGCCGGGTTTTGATTTTTTTACCGTTGACGAATCGGCTTAGTACAGGTCTTCATCGCCGTGTCCGGCGTGGCCTTTCTTGGCGTCCTTTGGCATTTCAGCGATCAGTGCATCGCTGGTCAGCAACAACGTCGAAACGCTGGCTGCGTTCTGCAAAGCAGCACGAGTGACCTTGGTCGGGTCGATCACGCCGGCCTTAACCATGTCTTCGTACTTTTCGGTGGCAGCGTTGTAACCGTAGTTCCCTTCGCCCTCAGAAACCTTTTCACAAACCACACCGCCATCAACGCCGGCGTTGTCTGCGATCTGAGTCAACGGGGCACGGCAGGCTCGAACGATAATGTCGTAGCCGACCTTTTCGTCGTGAGTCAGTTTGCCGGGCTTCACAACTCTGGAAGCTCGCAGCAAAGCGACTCCACCGCCGGGCAGGATGCCTTCTTCGACAGCTGCACGAGTTGCATGCAGAGCGTCTTCAACGCGGGCTTTCTTTTCCTTCATTTCGCTCTCGGTTGCAGCACCGACATTGATCTGAGCCACGCCGCCAGCCAGTTTCGCGATTCGTTCTTCCAGCTTTTCGCTGTCATAATCGCTGGTGCTGTTGGCGAGTTCGCGTCGAATCTGTTCGATGCGTGCCTGGATGTCAGACTTCTTGCCGCCACCTTCGACAATCGTGGTGTTGTCCTTGTCGATAACGATCTTGCGAGCTGAACCGAGGTCGGCCAGTTCGATACTGTCCAGCTTGACACCCAGATCGTCGAAAATTGCCGTGCCACCGACCATGATGGCGATGTCCTGCAACATGGCTTTGCGGCGATCGCCGTAGCCAGGAGCCTTGACAGCCGCAATCTTGAAGGTACCACGCAACTTGTTGATCACCAGCGTTGCGAGTGCTTCGCCTTCGAGATCTTCAGCAATGATCACCAGTGGCTTACCGGAATTCACGACTTTCTCGAGCACCGGAACCAAATCCTTAATGCTTGAGATTTTCTTTTCGTGAATCAGCACGTAAGCGTCTTCAAGAACGCATTCCATGCTTTCTGAATCCGTCACGAAGTACGGAGACAAATATCCACGGTCAAACTGCAGACCTTCCACAACTTCGAAAGTGGTGTCAAGGCTCTTGCCTTCTTCGACAGTGATCACGCCGTCCTTACCGACTTGTTCCATTGCGTCAGCGAGGATCTGTCCGATGGCGGCGTCGCCGTTAGCGGCCACAGTGCCCACCTGAGCGATGGACTTCTTGGATCGGCAGTCCTGAGCCATGGTGTGGAGCTGTGCAATGATGTCAGTCACAGCCTTGTCCATCCCACGCTTCATGTCGAGCGGGCTGACACCGGCAACGACGGCTTTCAGGCCTTCGTTGTAGATGGCTTCCGCCATGACAGTCGCAGTCGTGGTCCCGTCACCGGCAACATCGCTTGTCTTGCTGGCCACTTCGCGGACCATGCGAGCACCCATGTCTTCGAACTTATTTGGCAGTTCGATTTCACGAGCCACAGTTACACCGTCTTTTGTGACGGTTGGTGAACCAAAACTCTTTTCAATAATCACGTTGCGACCGCGTGGCCCCAGCGTAACCTTTACGGCTCGGGCCAGCTTCGTGACTCCACGACGCATAGCTTCCTGAGCTTCCTGATCAAAGGCAATCATCTTTGCCATGAAGTATTTCTCCGGTGATTTTTTAAGACTGTGAAATTTCGAACATGCAAATTGGGTGGGTCGCTGACTTCCGACAGTTCATCGATCGATTTGACCAATGCACGTCGTCATGGCAACCATCACACCGTCGCCAGAATGTCACTTTCGCGCATCAACAGATAGGTCTGATCTCCGACCGTGATTTCGTCGCCGGCGTAAGAGCTGAAGATTACGCGATCGCCTTCTTTGACGGTCAACGCGACTCTTTCGCCCTTATCGTTGACGTAGCCGTCTCCGATAGACACAACTTCGCCACGCTGTGGCTTGCCCTGAGCTGAATCCGGGAGCAAAATCCCCCCGGCTGTCTTAACTTCAGCCTCGGCTCGCTTCAGTACTACGCGATCCCCCAGTGGCACAATTCGGGTGCCGCTTGTGGAAGCCTTTTTCGCCATGACCTTCTCCTGACCTGTCAATCGCACTTCGATGAATGGAAACTTGATTCA
>JAYTAK010001189.1:0-6118 GCA_043737515.1 Candidatus Kuenenia sp.
ATCCGCAAGAAAACTCCGGATTGTCACGGCCTGCGCGTACCACTTTCGCAGACGGGTTCGGAAAATTCCGAAAGACAGCAAAGCAGATGGCGACCGGGCCGTTGGCGTCAAAACGCGCAAAATTTGGAGCAGGTTACCAGGATTTCCGCATGGTTCAAGAATCGCAGAAGCCAATGTGCGAAAGCTCCGGAGATCGGTACAACGGTTGGCTCGTTGACACTGACAGATGTGCTGGATAGCCTATAAAACTCCAACCAATCCCTTTCCGCTGTCATCCGGACGACGATCTTCCTGCCTTCAACTGAGATTCTCACATGCCCTTTCGGTGCGTTCCAGCACTTTTGATGCTTCCACTGTTGGCTGGTTTCGCAGTCGCTGACGAGATTCCGGATTTTCCGGCGGAGAATGTCGCTGAGTTCGAGGCAGAAGTCGCAGGCATCCTGGAAGCCAACTGTCTGAAATGCCATTCCGGGGCGGAGCCCAAGGGTGGACTCGATCTGACCCGACGAGCCGCAATCGTGACGGGTGGAGAATCCGGAGCGGCGGTCGATCTCGCCAATCCTGCAGAAAGTCTGCTGCTCAAGGCGATCAACTACGACGGTTACGAAATGCCGCCAACCGGGCAAATGTCGCCGAAGCAGATTGAATCGCTCACGAACTGGGTGAAAAACGGTCTCGCGTGGCCGAAGGATCTGAAAGCACTACACTTTGAAGCACCACGCGAACCGCCGCGCGTCAACGAAGAAACGAAAAAGCACTGGTCGTTTCAACCAGTCAAGAAGCCTCAAGCTCCAGAAGTTGCGGTCGATTGGGCGAAGAGCGATCTCGACCGCTTCATCCAGAAGCAATTGCTCGATCACGGACTGACGCCAAATGCACAGGCCGGACCTCGTGAACTGGTGCGCCGCGCGTCGTACGATCTGACGGGCCTGCCTCCGGAACCGGAAGTCGTCGAAGCATTCGCTGCCGATCCGTCGCCGCAGGCATGGGCTGCCTTGATTGATCAACTGCTCGCATCGCCGCATTACGGAGAACAATGGGGACGCCACTGGCTGGATCTGGTTCGCTACGCAGAAACCAACAGCTACGAACGCGACGGAGCCAAGCCGTTTGTCTGGCGTTATCGCGACTATGTGATTCAGTCATTCAACAGCGATAAGCCGTACGATCAGTTTCTGACTGAACAACTGGCGGGCGACGAACTGCCGCACAAGACTCCGGATTCCATCGTTGCGACGGGCTACTATCGCCTGGGACGCTGGGATGACGAGCCGGCCGATCCGGAACTGGCCTACTATGATGATCTCGACGACATCGTGACGACCACGGGTCAGACAATGCTTGGGCTGTCAATCAATTGTGCTCGCTGCCACGACCACAAGATTGATCCAATTCCGCAGACCGACTACTACAGCATGATCGCGTTTTTCCGTGGCGTAAAGCGCTACGGTCAGCGGTCGCATGAATCGGTGCTGGAGGCTTCGGTCACTGAGATTCCGCAGCAGGAAGAAAGTTCGCTGCATGAGGCTGCCGTCGCACAATACGAACGCGAACTGGCGAATACTGATCGCGATCTTGCCAACATTGAAGAGAAAGCCAAGGCAGATTTCACCGGCGTTGATAACGACGAATTTGCATTCGAAGAAAACCGCGTGCGGCTGATTGAAAAACGTGAAGGCGGACTGTTGACGGACAAAGAAGTCAATCGCTATCGAGGCCTCACGCATCGTCGCGACAAGCTGAGAGAAAACCGCCCCACAGGAATGGCTCAGGCATTGTGCGTCAAAGAAGACTTGGCAGGAATGAAGGCGACCTATCTGCTGATGCGGGGAAATCCTCAATCGCCGGGCGACGAAGTCCACCCTTCGTTTCCTTCAGTGCTGTCTCCGCCAGAACCTGAGATTCTTCCACTGGCCGAAGGAGCAGTTTCCAGTGGTCGGCGTACCGCCCTCGCCAAATGGATGACGAGTCCCGCCAATCCGCTGACTTCCCGCGTGATGGTGAATCGCCTGTGGCAGTATCACTTCGGTCGCGGGATTGTGCGGACGTCGAGTGATTTCGGTTTCCAGGGCAGCAAGCCGACTCATCCGGAACTTCTCGACTGGCTGGCAGCGAAGTTTGTCGAAGACGGCTGGTCCATCAAATCCATGCACCGCCTGATCATGAATTCAGCGACGTATCAGATGAGTTCGGTCGGTCGCGAGGACGCACTTGCCGAAGACGCGACGAACGATCATTTCTGGCGATTCGATATGCGCCGACTTTCGGCAGAAGAAGTTCGCGATTCCATCCTCTGGGCGAACGGGACTCTGAACGCAGACCGCATGTACGGACCTGCGATCTACACGAAGATCCCGGCGGAAGTCAAAGCCGGGCAGTCTCAACCGGGCTCCGGCTGGGGCGATTCATCTCCGGAAGATGCAGCCCGGCGCAGCGTCTATATTCATGTGAAACGATCGCTGCTCGATCCGATTCTGGAAAGCTTCGATATGGCCGATACCGACCAGACCTGCCCCGTGCGCTTTGCGACAACGCAACCCACACAGGCTCTTGGATTGCTCAACAGTGAGTTTATCCTGAGAGAGGCATCTGTGTTTGCAGACATGCTGCAGGAAGCATACCCTGACAAGCTCGACACGCAGATCCGCACAGCCCTGCAGCGCGTGACACAGCGGCCGCCAACGGATGCGGAAGTCGCTCGTGGACTGCAACTGATCAGCACGCTGCAGAGCGAACAGAACATGACTGCCGAACAGGCTCGGAAATACTTTTGCCTGGTGGCATTGAACCTGAATGAGTTTATTTATCTGGATTGAAGGACCGTTCGATAAATACTTTTCTTCGCAAAGGTGCGATTTATGTAGCTTGGACATTCATGTCCGAGTCCTCGCCATAAAACGTCCCTTCCGAACAGATTATTTGAACGGCGGGCTCAGTCAGGTCGATACGTTTCGTTGCAAGCAATCAATGTAAGGCATGAACGCACGAGCGATCTCGTCGAGATTCCGCAGTTCCGGCCATTGCAGTTTTGGAGGTGAAGCCATTAGACATGATGTGACCTCGCAGCGGCAAGTCGCGAAAACGACGCCATTGATGCAAGCGGCCTGTCGAAGGTTCTCAAGCTAAAATACTTCACGCGGGTTGGACTGAGGCTGCGTTCGGTGAGCGGGGGACGTAAGTCCCCTGATTTTTGCAGTGTCCACGCGGTCAATCAGGGGATTGACATCCCCCGCTCGCCAAAGAAACACATCAATTCCGACCGCTCGCATTATATCGCGACCGCTCAGGACTGCTGCCGAGTCGATTCGGACACCTTGAACATCCTGCGTGCAGAACCGATGCTGATGGCGTTCAAATAGTCCACTGTTCGAGGCAACCTCCAGAAGTTGCCCAATTTACCCAAATAGCAAGTTACAGACGGATGGCACCGTGATCCTTCTCGCACAGTGATCCTTCTCTAATCGAATGGCAGGAACGGAACAGTCGGCATCACGGGCGCAATCTGTTTCCGGACCGAGTCGTGTTTGAATCGCAGTCGGACTTCCTGAGACTCATCGGGAAGCAGCGCGAGTTTGCAGAATTCGCATCCGCCGTGGAACACATCCAATCGCGGTTGCCGGAACTGGAATCCTGGCTCTTGGCGAATCGAGCACTGCTGCTGCGGCACCTGCACGTCGTCGATGGGTTGCTGGATGTGGTGGACTATTTCCGACAGCATCCTCGCCCGAATGTATTTGCTCGTGAGATTCCGTTGTCTGTCGATACCAAATTCATTGAACAGAATTCCGGCATCCTGGAACAGTGGCTCGACCGGGTATTGCCCCCGGATACGATCCGAGCCGATGAGCGACATTTTGAGCGAAGATTCGGATTGCGATATCCGGAACCTCAGTTCCTGCTGCGATTTCTGGACCCTGAGTTACAGCGATCGGTCGGCAGCCCCTGGCGTGAATGCAGTGTGTCGCTGCACGCTCTCGCCGAATCACCGATCGAAGCGACAACGGTGATCATCGTCGAAAATAAGGTCAACCTGCTGACGTTTCCAGCGGTCCCGTCGGCGATCGCCATGGGTGGACTGGGAAACGGCATCGTTGATCTGGCCTATGTTACGTGGTTGTCGAATCGATCGTTGTGGTACTGGGGTGATCTGGATGTGGAAGGCTTCGAGATCCTGTCGCATCTTCGAATTCGCTTCCCGCAGACGCGCAGCTTCCTGATGGACGACACGACCTTGCTGCGGTGGAAAGATTCCCTCGCCATCTCCGACACCGCCCGCCCGCGAGGGGTGCCCGCCCTGTTGACCGAGCCGGAAACGACGGCCTTCAGCTTCTGTGTAGCCCACAACGTGCGTATTGAACAGGAACGCATTCCTCAGGCCGCCGTTGTGGAAGCTGTGAGTGAACTCGTCCTGGCAGCAGCAACCGTTGGAGTGCGATGACGGGTCATCGCTTTCTTTTTCAGGGATTCCAGGTCATCCTTCACCTGCTTTCATGTTTTCGAAAGCTGTTAAGAGACCGAAAACAGTTTAGCGAAACTGCAAAATGAACTGCGACCGCTTTTTGTGGTCCTGTTTGTCGTTTTTTCCGTTCGCCGCTCGAGAAGAAAAGTCTTTGTCCCCAGTTGACGTCCACACACCTTACGAACGAGTTTGCTTGGTTGAGGACGATGCGATTACGATTGATCCGACCGCAAGTAAGCTTTCATCTTCTTGGTGAGGAGACCTTCGATGCCGATATCTGTGTTTTGCCCGAGTTGCAACAAGGAGTCCCAAGTTAATGATGAACTTGCAGGCAAGCGAGCAACGTGCCGAGCTTGCGGACAGGTCGTTACGATTCCTGTTGTGTCCACCTCTGAAACAAATGCTGCCCAACTGGCACCAAAGCAATCAATAGCCCCAAGTGCCCCTCTAACTCCGCAGTCAGCGTCGTTGTACTTGATTGGGGGAATCGATGGGGAATCTTCCCCGTCGCACCAAGTCTCGGCCGCTGAGTCCGACGCATCCGTCCGTAGCAAAGGGCTTTTACAAATGCTCCTGAACATCGAGATATGGGAAGGAGTGGTGGCCTTAGGACTCATTGCGGTAAGCCTTGGATTTTCCGGTCTCGTCCCTCTTGTGTTTCTCTTCGTCGGCACGATTCTTTGCATTGACTGCCTCTATGTGGGCAACCGAACGAACAGGTTGCTGGCACTCTTCGGTCTTGGTATCGCTGCCATTCTCTGGGCGACTCACTTTCTCAGCATCAGTCATGTTCGCCGACAACTAGAAGATTGGTTCGCCTGAGCTTGTTGACGGAGTGTGTACCGGGCACGTGTCTTGACGATGGTCAGTTGATCGACTCCAGCCAGTAGACATTCCAGCTCCGCCTGCCCGGAGTCATCCAGTTCATTCTCTGCATTCTTCGCCAGCAGTTCGTCTAAACGATCCTGCGCTGCCGGTGCCAGCGTGCTGTTGGCCAACGCTTCAAGCTCTTCGTCGCTCAGGCTTGTGAGTAAATCAACGTCGGTATGCATTGCCGTATCCCGTAATTGCGTTGGCGGCGAGAGAATGAACCACATTGACAATCATTCAGTCCCGTTTCCGTCTCGTCATTGTCCGCTAAGATCCGAAAGTTGCAAGTGCGATTTCACACCAGCAGACTTACCCGCGCTGCGGCAATGCTGGCCTACGCACGTTTCTGTCGCATCGAGAGTGCCTTGAAGGCTTCTTTGCTGCAGGCTGAATCGAATACGTCCGCAAACGATCGTTCATCGGTCGTGTCGTTCATGCTGATCACATCCGCCCAACGCATGTAGTGCAACACGGTCTTTGAGTCTGGCTCAATGGACCGCGTGTCCGCTTCCACGGTCGGCCAGTTATTGACGAAACGCAATCTGTAGGGTGTGACAAGCAACGCGCCGGCATCCCGAATCATAGACATGGTGTGCCTGGGATGGCACGAAAGGTATCCGGAACCGTTTCCAGCTTCCATCGGGCTCTTCTAGCATTGTCAAGTACCTTTTTAGAAAGATTTCTGCGCCTTCTTTGCGCACCGCGAAATGTCATTTTTCAAAACACTTTTGAAAAACGTTTACGCGCTCGTGATTGTGGTTTGCTTTTTGTCATAGAAATTCAAGATGC
>JAYTAK010001190.1:0-13983 GCA_043737515.1 Candidatus Kuenenia sp.
TTTGACGGCGAAGAACCCTCTGAGAATCGTCATGCGTTACATGCGGCGGCGCTGGGATTCTTTCATCCGATTCTGCGAGAATGGATGCAGTTTCGGACAAAGCCACCCCAGGATTTCTGGGATGTCGCAGTCCCTGCTTCCACAACTTGAAGTGAGATTCCATGAAGAACGAAGTGATTGCATCGCATTTTGAATTGCTCGCGGATCTCCTGGAAATTCAGGGGGCGAATCCGTTTCGCATCCGAGCGTATCGCAATTGCGCGCGCACGATTTCTTCAACGTCTGAATCACTGGACGAAATGGTTCATTCCCAAAAAGATCTGACCGAACTGAACGGCATTGGCAAAGACCTCGCACGGCAGATCCATGAGATCGTCACCACAGGCAAACATGCCGCGCTGGAGGAACTGCGGAAACAGATCCCCGGCGGCGTGCTCGACATGCTCCGCATTCAGGGAGTCGGGCCAAAAAAGGTTTCGGTGTTCTTCAACGAACTGGGTCTGAAATCGCTGGCCGACCTCAAGTTGGCCTGCGAAACGGGACAATTGGCAAAGCTGAAAGGCTTCGGCAAAAAGACAGAAGAATCCATCCTGCAGAATATCGATCTGGCGGCAAAGCAGGGTGAGCGAGTTTCCATCGCAGAAGCACGGGCGGCCGCAGAAGCGATCGTCGAGGACCTGAAACAACTGCCCGAAGTGGAGCAGGTGTCTGTCGCTGGCAGTTGCCGAAGGCGTCGCGAAACCTGCGGCGACCTCGATGTGCTCGCGACGTGTTCAGATCCCGGTCCGCCCATGGACCGACTGGCGGCTCATCCGCTTGTCGAAACGGTCCTGCAGCGTGGCGACACGAAGCAGCGTGTTCGACTCAAAACCGGAATCGAACTGGATCTGCGCGTCGTGCCTCAAGCATCATTCGGCGCGGCGATGCAGTATTTCACCGGGTCGAAAGAACACAACATCGTGGTTCGGCAGCGAGCAAAGGACCTCAATCTCAAGGTGAATGAATATGGTGTCTTCCGTGGAGACGAACAGATCGCAGGCCGCACCGAAGAAGATGTCTACGCCGCAGTCGGATTGCCATGGATTCCCCCGGAACTGCGGGAGCATCGTCGCGAGTTTGAGTGGGCGGATGCCGGCACGCTGCCGGAACTGGTCACGGTCGCCAACATTCAGGGCGACCTGCATATGCACACCACTGCCTCGGACGGAGCTGCCACGATTGAAGAGATGGCACTGGCGGCGAAGGCACGCGGGTTGAAGTACATAGCGATCACAGATCACAGCAAACGCGTCTCGATGGCGAATGGACTTGATGCAGATCGGCTGCGGCAACACTGGAAAGACATCAGAGACGTGCAGTCCCGCATGTCTGGCATCCACATTCTGTGCGGGATTGAATGCGATATCCTGGAAGACGCGACGATGGATCTTCCGGATGACGTCCTGGCGGAAGCCGACTGGGTGATCGCCGTCCTGCACTATGGACTGAAGCAGCCTGGCGAACAGATCATGAAGCGTCTGATGGCCGCAGTAAAGAATCCGCATGTCGATATCATCGGTCACTGCACAGGGCGCATGATCGGTCGCCGCGAAGGCGCTGACGTGAATTTCACCGACCTGCTGAAGGCTGCGGCAGACAATCGCGTGATGATGGAAATCAACGCACACCCCAGTCGCCTGGATCTGGATGACATTCACGCAGCAGCCGCGAAAGATCTCGGCATCCCCATCGTGATCAGCACCGACTCGCACAGTGTCAACGGCTTTGAAGTGCTCGAATACGGCGTGGACCAAGCCCGCCGCGCCGGGCTTACCGCGGACCATGTGGCCAACACGAAATCGCTGAAGGAATTCCGGCGGATGCTGAAATAGCCAACCGCACCGGTCTCACTAAGCACTGATACAGAAGTTTATTCGTTTAACAGTCAGCCGCAGGCGTACTCGTACTCTTCGTTTTGCGTACGCCTGCGGCTAACGGTTAAACGAGTTTTGCCAAATAAATTGTACATCAGTGCTTATGCTATACTCCACGCGGTCATGAGTGAGAGTATTGGCGAGCGGCATGCGTCAGCTTGCCGGTACAAAAAAGCGATGTACCGGAGGGCTCACGCCACTCCGCTCGCCGGACTCATTTCTGGCCGACTGTGGCTATCTGGCTGATGTGAGTTGTAGCTGCGGTCGCAATTGCTGGCGACGGGTTTCGACGACAGTGGCTGCGGCACCAACGACCTGTTCTGCGGTGGTGAGTGCGGTCGTCGTTGCGGTGACGACAGCTTCGATTGCCGGAACCTCCGCCGTCAGTGCCTGCATCGACTTTTCAGCCGTCTGCATCGTCTCAGTGGCCGTGGCGATTGTCTTTGCGGCGGCTTCCATTTCTGTCTTTGCATCTGTCATGGACTTATCCATCACGGCAATCTGTTCGGTCATGACGACGATCGACTTCTCCTGGCGATCAGTGACAGCGGCAAGGCTCTCCGTCGTGGTTTTGATCTCGGCATTCTCCGGCAATGCAGCAAGTGCGGCCGTCGCTTGTGCCAGGGCGGCCTTAAGCAGCGGGACAGCGGTCTGCGTCTTTGTCATCACGTCCACCTGAGCAACCTTCTGGGCTTCGATCGTGGCCACGGAAACCGTCAATTCTTTCATTTTCAGATCGCTTGCCGTGGCGGTCGCCTGAGCATCCTGCATCGTCTTTTGAGCAGCAGCAATCTGCTGTTGTTTTTCCTGCAAAGCGGCCTGTGCCTGGAGCGATGTCAATTGCACCTCGTCGCGTTTGGCTTTTGCCGCGTCCAACGCGGCCAGTTCATCGCGCAGGCCAATGTAATGCTGCCAGCGAATGACCAGAGAGTTTGTCCGGCTGACTTCCTGCTGCACGGCAGCCAGAGCCTGTTCTTTTGCTGCGGATGCTGCCTGGAACGGAGGCAGTGCTGCCGTTTCTGTATCGATCACGCCCTTGGCGGCAACCATGCCTTGTTCGTCAGTCGTCAGTTGTACTTTTTGAGCGGCCACATTGTTGGTAACGCTGACAACGTTTGCTTTGGTTGTCGCCAGTTCAGTTTCTGACGTCTTGAGTTCTGCTTCACGGGCAGCAACCTGTGCTTTGAGCTGCTCAACCACCTTCTTCAGTTCTTCATCAGTCGTCATCATCTCAGAGGCGGCAGCAGATTTTTCGGCAGCGGCCTTCAGATCCGGGAGGGCTTTCTGCAAAGCGGCAACGCTGGCCGTCAGTGTCTGATCTTTCGTCTGCTCGGCAACCAGCTTCTGTTCTTCAGCCACGATGACTGCCTGCTGATCCGTATATTTTTTCTGAGCCGCCGCATAAGTCACATTGGCAGCATCGATCTTCTGTGTTTGAGCCGTCTGAGCGGCGACCGCGGCATCACGCTCAGCAGTTGCGGCAGCAAGTTTTTCCGCCGTTGGAGCCACCTGGGCCTGAGCGGCTGCGAGGCGTGATTCAAGCGTTGGCGGATTCGTGGTCAACTGTCCGATGCGGGCGCCGTCAGCGGCATTCCACACGCGGATTTCGCCCGTCCAGTCACCAGCGATGACCCGATCTGTTTCATCACAGTGTGTGGCGTGCAGAGCAAGATCGCTGAACGCTTCGAAATCCTTCAACGCGCCGCCATTGCCATCCCACAACTTGGTCACTCGATCTCGCCCCGATGATACCAGACGTCCATCGCGACAGAATTCAACGGAAAATGCCCCGCCGCCGTGTGCTCCCCATGATTTAATCTGACCCCCGTTTTCCATTTCCCAAAGTCGAATGGTGGTGTCTTCGCTGGCAGACGCCAGGACGTTGCCATCAATTCGCCACGAAACAGATGTCACGGCTGCGGTGTGGCCGGACAGTGTCAGATACTCACGACCCGTGTGGGCCTCCCACACAAGCAAACCACCATTGCGATCCGAAGTGGCCAACAGCACTCCATCCGGGCTGAATTCAAGGGAGTAAATCCAGTCGGTGTGCTTCCTGCATTCGTAGGCCAGTTCTCCTGTCGATGTGTTGTAAACCTTAACAATCTTCTCCGGCCCGCCGAGTGCGATCAGTGACTGATCCGCACTGATGTCCGCTGCAAGAACTTCATCCAGTTCATCGCCGACCGACATAATACGTTCGCCGGTTCTGACGTCCCATACGACACACAATCCCTTGGCAGCTCCGTGACCGCCACCAGCGAGCAGCAAAGCGCCATTGCGGCTGAACTTCAGGACTCGAGGAATACCTTCAGGAAACGGCAGCACGCCCAGCGGCTCCAGAGTTTCTGTGTGATACAGAACAACCTGCTTCTGGCCTGCCACAGCGGCCAGCTTCGACCAAGGATTTGTCGCGATCGCTGACACGGCGGTCGTCGCTGACGTGTGAACAACCGGTTCGACATTGAGCACGTCCGGCATCGGCGGCGCGCCTTCGGGTCGCGCGCCCGCGGAAACGCCCACGGTCATCGCTGCATTCTTTTTCTTCGGCAGCGCAATCTTGCTGGATGATGTTTCCGGGGCACCGCCATCGATCCATTGCTTGATCAGGTCGAGCGTCGCATCGGGCAGTTTGTCAGCTTCCGGCGGCATGAACGGTTCGCTCTGATGCGATACCAGACTGTAGAGATAGCTCGCACCGGAATCGCCCACTTCGATCGACGCGCCAGCGGCCCCGCCCTGCATCAGCGATGAATACGACGACAGGTCGAGATCGGATGTCTTCTTGTTCGTGTTGTGACACGTCAGACACTTTTCGCGCAGAATCGGTTTGATATGGTCCTCGAAGTTGACCTTATCCTCAGCCATGCTGACTGATGAGAAGACCTGTACCGCGAGAGCAGCCAGGCCAGCAGAAAAACTCGACAAGAACGAATTACGGCGATTCATAATGAAACTCCCACAGACGAAACGTGAATTTCGCTCAATCGACGCCCTATGATGCGGGGCCAACTGAACTTCAGACAAGCTTCTCTTCGGCAGAATCTGCCGGACCAGTCAGCCCGCACAGACCCCGCACACCAAAAACTCTCAGCATCTTCCGCGATCGGATCGGAAAACTTGCTTCAATTGCTACAACAGGACGAGTAGGCGACAGTTGCCGCGATCAATGGTTAAACAGGAACTCGCTTGAATTCAGCAGTGACCAGAAGATGTCTTCCAGAGCTTCCTTCTTGTTTTCCTGCTCCGCGACAATGGCGATCAAAGATGCCACTTCCTCAGCGTTTGGTTTTCGCGTAAAGCAGCGGACGTACATTTCTGAAATGATCTCTTCCGGAGTTTTTCCTTCTTCAAGGCGTTTGGCCACAAGACCACCCTGCTGGATCTTTGCATTTGAAGTGTCGCCGTTGATCAGATGCAATGCCTGTGACAGATTCGGTTCCATTTTCACTTCACACGAGCAGACCGTCTCACGCTTCGCGCGACCAAATGTGGTCAGGAAGTAGGTTGCTGTATTACCGTCAGCGATCTGCACGGCTCGTGCCCCGACCGGCAGGCCCGGGAACTTGTCCTGAGTGCTGGTGACTTCGCTGATGCAGTCCAGCATGACTTCCGAACGGATACGTCGCAGTTCGGCATGAGCGAAATTGCGATGATCGGTTGCGTTGGACTCGGTTGGTTTCGTTGACAACTGATACGTGCGCGAAGTACAGATGTCTCGCACCAGTTTGCGGAAGTCATAGTTGTACTCCGTGAATCGCTTGCCGAGTTCATCCAGCAGTTCTGCATTCACAGCAGGATTGCTGACGCGCACATCATCCACTTCGTTGATGATCCCGCGACCCAGAAAATGCGACCAGACGATATTGGCGAGATTCTTGGCGAAGTAGGGATTCTCCGGAGACGCCAGCCATTCAGCCAACACCACCCGGCGATCGCGTCCGGTCAAATCCGGTTCAATTCCACCCAGGAACTTCGGCTTCATCACCACACCGCCGACAAGATGCTGTACTTCCCCGCCGCCGGAATTGAAGATTATTGTTTCGCGGGGATCTTCGCCCGGCTTACGACCAATCTGAGCAAAGAAGGCCGCAAAGCTGTAATAGTCGTTCATCGTCCAGCGATCGAATGGATGGTTGTGGCACTGCGTACATTGAATTCTCATGCCCATGAAAACCTGAGCCACATTTTCAGCGGTCTTCAGCGTTTCGGTTTCAGTCTGGTAGTAGTTTGTCGCGGGGTTGGCGAATGATCCGCCGCTTGATCCCAGAATCTCACGAACCATTTGATCGGTCGGTGTGTTACTGGCGATCTTTTCTCTGAGCCAGTTGAAGTAGGCCAGCATTGGTTTGGTTTCGACACGATTCGCGATCGTCCGCACCTGCAGAATCTCTGCCCATTTCATCACCCAGATGTCTACAAATTCTTTACGCTGCAGGAGTTCGTCTACCAGCTTTTCGCGTTTGAGTGGATCAGCATCGGCAACAAATTTTCCATGCTCATCGACCGTTGGCAGAGTTCCGGTGATGTCGATGGAAACTCGCCGCATGAACTCTTCATCACTGCAGATCTCCGACGGGAT
This sequence comes from Candidatus Kuenenia sp., assembly GCA_043737515.1. Taxonomy (GTDB): domain Bacteria; phylum Planctomycetota; class Planctomycetia; order Planctomycetales; family Planctomycetaceae; genus SXXK01. The sequence goes on from JAYTAK010001190.1 coordinate 6,496, forward strand.
AATCCGGAGTTTGCGAAGCTTGCTGTGAACGAGTGTATCGATGTAGTTGAATTCAGGCGACTTCGGGTCTTCGTACTGCAGGCCTTTGGGCAGTACGATGAATTGTGAACCCACAGTGTGCGTATCGAAGCGTGCCATAATAAAAGCTTCGCCGCGAGCGTGTGCCGTGACAACGCCTGTCTGAGCAATCTCGGCAGACGTTTCATTGTTCGAACTGAAGAAGGCGAGATTCGTCACGTCACGATCCGTGCCGTCTGAATACTTTGCGCGAACTGTCAATCGCTGAGCCGTCCCTTCGCCGTCCATCACGGCATTCTTTGGATACAGTTCGACCGATACTACGGCAGGCACTGCACCGGCGTCATTCGGAGCCCCTGCTTCCAGCCATCGGAGCACGGTGTTGTAGTGTTCGCTTCCGACATCAAAACGCTTACCGCCGGTATGAGGCACATGGCCATCCGATTTTTCCATCAGCAGGCTCTCCGCTGGCAATGCGAGGTTAATCCTGCGCCCGGGGATTTCGCGAGTCAGGCGATAGTGATCGCCTTCTGGATCAAAGCCAAACAGCGAAAGCCGAAATCCATCTTTGCCTCGGGCAGCCCCGTGACAGCTTCCGTTGTTGCAACTGGTCTTCATCCAGACCGGCATCACATCCTGACGAAAACTGATGACAGGATCGACGGTGGAATTCTGGACGATGACAGGTACTTCAACTGCGTGACCGCCAAAGGCGACGGTGATCTTTGTTGTGCCATCCGCGACGGGATAGAAAGCCGCTCCGTCCCGACGGACGAACGCTGCGTTTTCAATCGTGAGTGTCGCCTGATCGGTAACATCGAAAGTAAGACCGTTCGGCATCACGGCCTGGACGATCATCCCCTGCCGATCCCGCACCGCCGACAGATGAATGTCCGCTGGAGTAACGCTGATCGACGCCGGTGCCACATCATCCGCCTGCGCTGAAGAACTCATCGGCAGCACAATGGCAACTACAGTTGAAAGACATGAAAACCATTTCATCGATACTTATCCAATCGCTTGAGACACTTCACCGCAGATTGCGGTGAAGTCGATATCCAGGTTTCTGATGCAGCGTTCAGTGCGGCTCAGAAACGTTCCGAAAGTAATTGTCACTGCGGCCGCGATTCCTGTAGCTTGGACATTCATGTCCGAGTTATCGCCAGAAATCGCTCCACATGTGTAAATTCCTGATTTTCAGTCACCTTCGCTTCGACAGTGTATTGCGTTAACCCGACGGACATGAATGTCCATCCTACATTAAGTACACACGCCTGTCGAAACGGGAACACTTTATCGTTGGTACACTACAGACACTTAGAATTTGAACGGTCCTCATTGACCTGAAACCTTCTTCTGAGATTCCAATCGCAATTTCTCCAGGCGTGTCAATCGTTTCTCCGCAGGCGGAGCGACGGGTGCCGGAGCTGCCACCACCGCAGCCACAGGCATTGGTTCGGGCACTGGAGCGGCGGTCGGCATCGGCAACGGCTTGTCGATCCGCAATTCCGAATCACCCACCCGAGCGTGAACAATACTTTCGTTATTTTCCGTCACGGTCACCTGACAGAAGATATTCTTATGAGTGCCTTCAGGACTGTCCGGTGCGGTCTTCACTTTGAAGACGAGTTCTTTGGTTTCTGCAGTGACCTGCAATGGTTCTGCAGTCACCTTATGCGGCAGACCAACCAGAGTCACGATAGCCGGTGCTTTGAGTTCCTTCAGAACCTGCACGTCAACCACAACGTCGGTCTCTTTGCCCTGTTCGACGGACGAGCGTTGCACGGTCATGCCGACATAAGGCTCGGCGACTTCCAGTGATGCCATCTGAGTTGACGCCCAGCTCGCACCGTTGATATTCGCAAAGCCGAGGGCATACATTGGCCACTTGCCAAGCACCGCATTGCCATCCGCGTTGATCTGATACAACCCTTCGGTCTGGCCCTTGGCAATCACAATCTCACTGTTCGCACCGACGCCGGGTGAACGGAATGGAAACTGGATTCGAATCTCTTCGTCCCAGCCTTCCTTCTTTGTGGCGACGATTTTGAGCATCATCATACCGTTGCGCACGATCGGCACGTTTGGCTGAATCAATTCCAGCTTGAACGGCAATTCATCAATCGTCGCCACAGGCAGGCGATTGACATCTTTCCAGACGTACAAAGACTGCCCCGGCCCGGCGATGACGAAATCGGCTCGATTTGAAAATCGACCTGCAACATTCAGCGCAGGATCGGTCGTCTTCATACGAAAATCGACCAGCGCTCCGGCCAGGGGAGCGTCAGCCGCTGACTCAAACACCACCGGCATCGTATTCAGATTTGCGGGCATCGGCAAGGCCGTCATGGTGACGCCGGGCGGCAATGCGATGCCGTCGATTGTTAGTTCACCACCGAAATTCACACGTTCGGCGGAGATAATTGTTCCAAAGCGATTTCCACGCGGAATGTAGATCTGCTGGCGAGACTGTGAATAGCGTGCGACGCGCGGAATGCCTGCCGTCAGCAATGGTAAGACTTCCTGAAACTCGACGCGATACACGAATTCCGGACCGCCACGGTTCAAATGGTCGGCAATCCGAATCGCGTACTCACCATCCGCAGGAACCTGCCAGCGAAAATAACTGTCCGGCCCGCGCGAATCGTCGTTGCCGGTAATACCTTCGCCATTGGCTTTGTAGAGATTCATCACAGGATCGATCGGCGACCGCACACGGCGACCGTAGCATTCGACTTCAAATACTTTTCCGGCAGTGGCTGTGAACTTGTAGATATCGACGTCGCCCGGCTCCTGAAGAATACCGTTGAACGACGACGGGAACTGAGCAACGGGAGTCGCGTTTTCAAAGCCGTTGTTTGGTTCCAGTTCCAAGGCATTTGGTACTGGGGAAATCCGCATCACATGACCAGAAGGCGAAATGCCGGTTGCATCTTCTGCCAGGATCATCGTTTCGGAAGTGCCATCGTTTGGTAGTGTTACGGTCTTCGCAATCGGACCGATGGCATCTCCGATCAGAGTAACCTCTACCGCTTCGCCGGCTTTGCCGCCGGCTGGATACACAGACATTGGACGAGGAAAGTTGCCAATATGCAAACGATAGCGACATTCGCCATTGCCACCGTAGCCGCTGTCTCGCATTTCGATCATGTACTTACCGTCTTCCGGTACCACAATCGAAGTCGCAGCATCCTGTTTCAGCAGTGGAGAGTCATCTTCCGCTGACAACTCGAATCGTTTGTCGTTCAGAATGGCGACGTACGGGTCAAACAAAGTCTGACCGAATCTCATGCCTTCCACTTCGACCGAAAGCCGCTCACCTTTTTTCGCATCGACCACAAAGTAATCAACATCTTCGTTTTGGACCGTTCCCACAACCGTACTGTTGATCGGAATCGGCTGCGGCAGCGCAAAGTCCGTGTTCGGTTCAATTTCGTCAACTGCCGGAAGGGCACCGACGAAGAATGTGCGATACTCGGAAATTCCGGTCTTCGTGCGCACTTGAGCCGTATGTTCGCCCAATGCACAATCAGCCGCGATACGGATCTTGACATCAATGTTGTTGGCGTCGGCGGGCTTGATCTCAAGCACTTCAAAGCCTGGTTCGTAGAAGAAGATCTCCTGTGCATCGTCCAGTCGGGCACCCGCAAAGCGAATGACCTGCTCCGTGCCGCGCTGCACGCCGCGCGGCACGATGATTGACAATGACGGGTCCGCAGCGGACACAACTTGAGGTGTCAGCAGCGACACCACGACGAATAAGGCAATAGCCAACGAAAATCGCATGGCGAGTTCTCTTCCAGTGAAAGATAACGGGAGTCCTTCCCGCAAACGCACCCCCGGCTTCCATGTCAGGGCATTTTTCAATTGTACTTGCAAAACAACGCTGCGAATCCACTCAACCGGCGATCCGCAGCGCTGCATGAAGTTGTGGAATCAGACCAGCAGCTCAGAGCGAACTTTACCGCCGTCCACGATTTCGATTGGTCGATCGCCGGGAGCCATCAGTTCCTTATCTGCCGTGATGCCGAGACAGTGATAAATTGTCGTGGCCCAGTCTTCCACGTTCAGTGGCTTCTCTTCCGGCTCGCTGGCCGTTGAATTCGACGAGCCGTAAACCAGCCCACCCTTGATTCCGCCACCAGCCATGACGACGCTGAACACTTTCGGCCAGTGGTCTCGACCAGCCGTACCGTTGATCTTCGGTGTACGACCGAATTCGCTGGCGATGCATACCATCGTATCTTTCAGGCGACCACGTTCGTCAAGGTCTCGAATCAAGCGTGCGTACGCCTGATCGAACGGCGGAACCTGGCCATTCATTCCAGCCGCGATATTGTCGTGCATGTCCCAACCGCCATAAGTCAGCGTCACAAAGCGAGATCCCGCTTCGACGAGGCGACGAGCCATCAACATCCGGGCTCCTGCCTGGTTGCGACCGTATTCGTCACGCAGAGCATCCGTTTCTTTGCTGAGATCAAATGCTTCCCGAGCCTGCTGTGAACTGATCATGCCGTACGCACGCTGATAAAACGTATCAACGGCATCCAGGGAGTCCGCTTTCTCTTTGTTCACGAAGTGATTGTTCACCGCATCCAGTGCTCGGCGGCGGCGAGTGAATCGCTCGTCCGTTACGCCACCCGGCAACTGCAGGTCGCGAACTGTGAATCCGCCATCGGCCGGATCAGAACCAAGGCTGAACGGAGCAAACGAAGAACTCAAATACCCGGTACCGGCAAACTCATTCGGCTGGCCAGGAATGCAGATATATGGAGGAATGTTGTTGCGAGGTTCAAATTCATGACTCACTACACTTCCCATGCTTGGAAAAGCCAGAGCCGGGCTCGGGCGATAACCGGTAAACATGTTGTGCGTACCGCGTTCATGGGCCGCTTCGCCGTGAGTCATGCTGCGACAGATGGCGATCTTGTCCATCACCTTGGCCGTCTGCACCCAGCGTTCGTTGATGAACACGCCAGGGACGTTGGTTTCGATGGAACTCATCGGCCCGCGATATTCAATGGGAGCATATGGCTTCGGGTCGAAGCTTTCCTGATGAGCCATCCCACCCGGCAGGAAGATAAAGATCACCGACTTTGCGGTGCCTTCTTTGGTTTCGTAGTTTTTGAGATCTGCCTGAGTCGCCTGCATTTTCAGGTACTGAGCCAGCGTCAGGCCGATCCCGGCGCAGAAACCGACGTGCAGAAAATTTCTTCGTGAACTTCCACGAGCCATAACTAATCTCCAAGGGAAAATGAACAGCCTGTCAGACAATCCAGTGATCGACGACAGTAATTGTTCGAACGTGTTTTGCTCTGCACAAGTGCTGCAGCAATTCGGTCAGGTGGGATTTAAGGTGGGTTGATTCCTGACATTGCTGCCAGAATGATGTCTAGTGTTCATCGACTTCGCCAACTTGTCAACGATTTCAGCCGAATTTAGGCGGCTGTGAATGCCGGAACCCTGTTGGACCTGATATTTCTCAGAATCAGCAGGTCATTCGCTCTGACTGCCCGCAATTAAGACTGGCTGGCGGTGTATCACACGCCGAGCCATCGAAACATTCGTCAAAATCTCCGCGAGCAGTCTATTTTAACTTGAACGGGCGATCCTGCTGGTCGCATCCAGGACATGCCGCAAAACGTCGGCAGTGACCTGTCTCAACTTGACGCAGTTGACTGCGAGATGTCTTCGTCTTCCAAAATCATCCAAACTTCACGCAGTCCGTTTGTTCCTGTTTCCAAGTCCGTTAGTATCCGCGTCCCACACGAGATTCAAGGGCCGTTGCGTCTTCTCGCTGCGACCGATTCTGCTTTGGAATGTTCATCATCATGTCCGCCACTTCTGTCTGTGAACCTGCTCAACTGTCCTGGCACGAAATGGCTGATGCCGTCTTGAGCGGTCAGACCTTGATGCGTGACGACGCCTTGCGAATTCTGAAGGCTGACGATGACGAACTGTTGGCAATTCTGGATGCCGCGTATCGCGTGCGTCGGCAGTACTTCGAAAAAACTGTCCAGCTTTATTATCTGAAGAATGCCAAGAGCGGACTTTGTCCCGAAGACTGCACTTATTGTTCACAGTCAAAGATCTCCGAAGCACCGATCGAAAAATACGCGATGCTGAATGCAGAGCGACTCCTTGACGGGGCTCGCAAGGCCGCCGAAAGCAAATCGCGCACGTATTGCATTGTCGCCAGCGGTCGCGGACCGACAGATCGTGAAGTCGATCATGTCGCCAGTGTTGTGCGTCAGATCAAGGATCAGTACGGTCTGCACATCTGCTGTTGCCTGGGCCTGCTCAAGCCTGAACAGGCCGTGAAGCTCAAAGAAGCAGGTGTTGATCGCGTCAACCACAATCTGAATACCAGTGAACGCTTCCACGACGAGATCTGCACGACACATACGTTCAAAGATCGACTGGAAACGCTAGACGTTTGTCGCAACGCCGGCCTGGAACTTTGTGCCGGAATGATTGTCGGCATGGGTGAAGTGCATGACGACGTCGTGGACGTGGCCCTGAAGCTGGCGGAACTCAACGTGGAATCGATTCCGATCAACTTCCTCAATTCCATCGACGGCACGCCGCTGGAATCTGTCCACGAACTGGATCCGCGGTTCTGCCTGAAGGTGCTGGCAATGTTTCGCCTCACAAATCCAAAAGCCGAACTGCGGATTGCGGGCGGGCGTGAAGTCAACCTGCGTTCCATGCAGGCGCTGGGGCTGTATCCGGCCAATTCGATGTTTGTGAGCGACTACCTGACAACACCCGGCCAGAAAGCGGAGGAAGATTTCCGGATGATCGCCGATCTAGGATTCGAAATCACCGCCGGCGACTACGAATCGTCGAAGCTGCTGGATCTGTGGAATGCATCCTAGCCCATCCAGTGGTTGATCCCTGCGGTTTTTACGTACCTTGGACATTCCTGTCCGAGACCCAGCCAATCAACGTCCCACAACCGACAGACAATCGCGGCACAATAGCATTTGTTCCGACCGAAATTCATGGCGAAACTTAAACGGACTGCGATGTCGCCCCATCATCAGACCTTACTACCAACTGACGAGCGATCAATTCCAGGTGTCCGAAACTTGCCTGTTCCGCCGGGTTCTCTGGAAGCGATGATTCGGTGATGATGGTTCCAGGGATTCGGTGAAGATTCGGTACTCCGCGCGGGCACAAGCACTGTGTAGCCGGATTCGCAAGAATTCGGAGGCTTCGCGCGGCCAGAAATGAGTCTGGCGAGCGGAGCGGCGTCAGCCCTCCGATACCTCGTTCTTGTACCGGCAAGCTGACGCATGCCGCTCGCCAATTGTCTCACTCTTGACCGCGCGGAGGATAATTCAGCACTGTTGGTGAATCACATGGCGGGCATGCTCGTCAGTTTGCGAGTTGCAGTCTAGCGGACTGAACTGGATCGCTGTCGTAGGCGGCGTGTTTCATCCGCGCAACCTTCAGAGATCCGAGAAA